>CALPUT020000107.1 GCA_943326825.2 Chryseobacterium gleum
CCCAGTCTTGTAACCTCTGCATGGTATTTATTATCTACCATAAATTCTAAAACTGCAGAACCAAAACCACCTTGTATACAGCCATCTTCAACCGTAATTACTTTTGAAAATTTAGAAAAAACTTCGTGTAACATGATTTCATCAATTGGATTCGCGAAACGCATGTCGTAATGAGCGGCAGAAATACCTTTTTCTTTTAAGATATCGGTAGCTTTTTGAGCATAATTTCCAACATGTCCAATCGTCAATATTGCTACGTCATCTCCATTTGTCAATTTACGACCAGTACCAACTTTAATAGCTTTCATTGGCGTTTTCCATTCTGTCATCACCCCATTTCCACGAGGGTAACGAATTGAGAAAGGTCCCATGTTTTCTTGTTGAGCTGTATACATTAAGTTTCTTAATTCCGATTCATTCATCGGTGCAGAAACAATCATGTTTGGGATAAAACGCATGTATGCAATATCGTATGCACCATGATGCGTTGCACCATCAGCACCAACGAATCCACCACGATCTAAACATAAGACAACATTCAAATTCTGTAAAGCAACGTCATGTAACACTTGATCAAATGCACGTTGCATAAAAGATGAATAAATGTTACAATAAGGAACCATTCCTTGTGTAGCTAAACCTGCAGAGAAGGTTACAGCATGTTGTTCTGCAATACCAACGTCGAATGAACGATCTGGCATTGCTTCCATCATTATATTCAATGAACAACCTGAAGGCATTGCAGGTGTAACACCCATAATTTTTTCATTTTGTTCAGCCAATTCTACGATTGTATGTCCGAAAACATCTTGGTATCTTGGAGGTTGAGGTGTTTTAGGAACAAATTTTACAATTTCCCCCGTATCTTTATTAAATACACCTGGAGCATGCCACTTAGTTGGATTTCCTTCTTCAGAGTATTTATAACCTTTTCCTTTTTTAGTTAAAATATGTAATAATTTAGGGCCAGGAATATCTTTCAAATCTTCCATTACTTTTGCCAAACCAATTACATCATGACCATCTACTGGACCAAAATAACGAAAGTTGAATGATTCAAATAAGTTACTTTGTCTGAGTAATGAACCTTTTAAAGCAGTTGATATTTTAGAAGAAATAGTTTGAGCATCAGGACCAAATTTTGAAATCTTCCCTAATAATTTCCATACTTCATCTTTTACTTTATTGTAGGTATGAGAAGTTGTGATGTCCGTTAAGTATTCTTTTAAAGCTCCAACATTTGGATCAATAGACATGCAGTTATCATTCAACACGACTAATAAATTAGCATCTTTCTGAAAACCTGCGTGATTTAAACCTTCAAAAGCCATACCTGCTGTCATCGCTCCATCACCAATTACAGCAATATGATGTCTGTTTATTTCACCTTTTTGATGATTCGCAACTGCCATACCTAAAGCAGCTGAAATAGATGTAGAAGAGTGACCAACACCAAAAGTATCGTATTCGCTTTCTGAACGTTTAGGGAACCCAGAAATTCCACCTTTAATTCTATTTGTATGAAAAACTTCTCTTCTTCCTGTTAAAATTTTATGTCCATAAGCTTGGTGGCCTACGTCCCAAACCAATTGATCATATGGGGTATCAAAAACATAATGTAACGCTACAGTCAATTCAACAACACCTAGACTTGCTCCGAAATGACTATTCCCTATTTCAGAAATCACATCAACAATGTATTGACGCACCTCATCTGCTACTTGCGGTAAATCCTCTGTTTTAAACTTATTACGTAAATCATCAGGAAACTGAATTTGCTCTAAAAAAGGGCCTGCTTTATACTGTGCCATATTGTTATTGTGTAATTAACAAAATTATTGCTTATTAATCGGACTAACAAATAATAAAGCAATTTATTTTATCGCAAGGTATAAAATATTGTTTAATAAATACTCTATATTATTAAACAGTTCTTAAAAATTGTCCTGAATGTCCTTTTTCAAACTTTTCTGCTTGTTAAAAAAAGTTAAGCAACTACTTTACCTATAGCATATTCCGTTAACTTCGTTGAAAACAAATTTGATTGAAAAAGATTCGGGTAAATACGGTAATACTTGCAGTAATTGTAGCAATGCTTGCACTTTTAGTAATTCAGGCATTTCAAATGGCGCAATTGTACGACCGTAAATCAACAGAATTTAAAAGTAAAGTAAATACAACCATAGAACGTATCGCATTACGGCATGAGAAAGCGGAAGATATTAGAAAATACTTACATATTGTAAATCATGATTTTAGCGGTCAATACAAAGATATTCTAAAAAAAGAATTTCAAGATTTACTTTCGGCTCAAGAATCCATTTCAATTCGTGATACGATTGTATTTGAAAATGGCGAACGCCAAAATTATTTAATTATAAAAGGTAAATCATATGATACCATTTCCGGTTTAACAGCTGAGCATAAAGTCCTTGCTAGAGATGTAAGAGAAGTTCGTGATTTATTCCATAAAAAAGGAAGTCAAAAAATAGTAAGCAGTGATACAAGTGCAATTTCTATTCATTTGAATCAACGTGTGATGCAACAAATTTTCAAAAAAGCGAAATTTGTTAACGACATGTTATTAGAGGCATTTCGTTCAAATGTATACGAAGAACCATCAAAAAGAGTGGATATTGAATTCTTAGATTCAGTAATTTATCATGAAATGAAAGATGATCATTTACCTACAGATTATCAATTTATGTTGACGGATAACACTCAAAAGCGATTTTGTTACCAAATGAAAACACCTAATTACAAAGGCTGCTTAGACTCAACTAAAACATTTAAAACACTACTTTTCCCAAGTAATACGTTGGACGATGATATATATTTGAATATCTATTTCCCTTCTAAAGGTTCTTTCCTTTTAAAAACAATGGGGACACCATTAACAATTAGTTTAGCTTTAATGCTTCTCATTATCATATCAATGTCTTTTATGTTTAAGACAATTATTACACAACAAAAATTATTTGATTTGAAAAATGATTTCGTTTCAAATATGACACATGAATTTAAGACACCAATTTCTACCATTTCATTGGCGTGTGAAGCCATGAATGACGCTGATATGATGACTGATAATGTAGAATCTGTGAAACCTTATGTCAAAATGATTCAAGACGAAAATAAACGTTTGAGTCTATTAGTTGAACAAATTCTTCAAAGTGCTGTGCTAGATCGTGGAGAATTAAAATTAAAAAAAGAAAAAGTCTTGGTCAATGAGATTTTACATGAAGTAGCTTTGCATGCACGATTAAGAATTAAATCAATGGGTGGTATTTTACTACTAGATATTCCAACGAATTTAATCGAAATTGAAGCGGATAAAATGCATTTCACGAACTTGATTACCAATTTAGTTGATAACGGAATAAAATACAGCGAAGGAGCTCCAGATATTTTGATTCAAATGAAAAAAGTGGACGATCAATATGTCATCAGTGTGAGCGACAAAGGAATTGGAATGAAAAAAGAACATCTTTCAAAAATATTTGATAAATTGTATCGTATTCCTACTGGAAACCTTCACAATGTTAAAGGATTTGGTTTAGGTTTAAGTTATGTAAAAGCAATTGCAGAATTACATAATTGGAATATTACCGTGCAAAGTGAAGTTGGAAAAGGAACAACGTTTAACCTTAAAATTAAAACTACAAAATGAGTAATAAATTGAACATACTATTAGCGGAAGACGATGAGAATTTAGGTTTATTATTGAAAACATTCTTGTCATCTAAAGGTTTTCAAGTTGAATTAACTCGAAATGGGAAATCAGCTTTTGAAAAATTCAATACTTCCATATTTGACTTTTGTATTTTTGATGTCATGATGCCTATCATGGATGGATTTACGTTAGCAAAGGAAATTAGAGAAATAGACCGTAAAGTTCCTATCTTATTCTTGACTGCTAAATCGTTAAAAGAAGATAAATTAGAAGGATTTGCAATCGGAGCAGATGATTACCTAACAAAACCTTTCTCTATGGAAGAATTGTTAGCTCGAATCAATGCAATTATGCGTCGTATTGAAACACCAATTGAAGAAGGTGCAAATACGTTGATGATTGGAAAAATAGCTTACGAACCTGAACTTCGAATTTTACACTTAGAAGAAGGTGATAAAAAATTAACAACAAAAGAAAATCAGTTACTTTCAATGTTGGTTAAAAATCAAAGTGAAATATTAGACCGTCAAGCTACTTTAAGAGCTATTTGGGGCGATGATAATTATTTCAATGGAAGAAGTATGGACGTTTACATTGCGAAATTACGTAAGTTGCTAAAAGAAGATGAACGCATCGAAATTATGAACGTTCATGGAAAAGGTTTTAAATTTATTGTAAAATAATCATTGAATTTGGCTATTTGGTGTTTTTTAATATTTAAAATCCAAATATTAAGAAAAAAGTGCTCGAACAACCTCTTCCATTTTTCCACATTTTACAATTTCAATTTTGAAATTAGATTGTTCAATTCCTTTAGAATATTTAGAAATAATAATCTTTTGAAAACCTAATTTTTCAGCTTCTGAAATACGTTGATCAATTCGATTTACAGGACGAATTTCGCCAGACAAACCAACTTCAGCTGAAAGACTGATTTTTTTATCTATAGCTATATCTGCATTTGAAGAAAGAACTGCTGCTACAACTGCTAAATCAATTGCAGGATCATCAACTTTGATTCCTCCAGCGATATTCAAGAAAACATCTTTTGCTCCTAATTTAAATCCACATCTTTTTTCCATTACAGCTAAAAGCATATTTAAACGCTTACTATCAAAACCAGTTGAAGAACGTTGAGGTGTGCCATAAGCAGCAGTGCTTACCAGTGCTTGAACTTCAACCAACATCGGACGTAATCCTTCTAATGTTGCAGCAATAGCAATTCCACTTAAAGATGAATCTGTATTTGTTATCAATATTTCAGAAGGATTTGCTACTTGTCGTAAACCAGTTCCGAGCATCTCGTATATACCCAATTCATTTGTACTACCAAATCTATTTTTGATCGTTCTCAATAAACGATAAACATGATTTCGATCTCCTTCAAATTGCATAACAGTATCTACCATATGCTCCAATACTTTTGGTCCAGCAAGTGATCCTTCTTTTGTAATATGTCCTATTAAAAATACAGGCGTATTAGTTTGTTTAGCGTATCTCAATAATTGTGCTGTACATTCTCTTACCTGAGAAATACTTCCAGGTGCACTCTCAATATGAGAACTATACAAGGTTTGAATTGAATCAATAACTAATAATTGTGGCTGAATAGCTTCAGCTTGAGTAAAAATATTTTGAAGATTGGTTTCGGTTAAAATAAAACAATCTTTATTTTCCATTCCAATTCGTTCCGCACGCATTTTAATTTGTTGTTCACTTTCTTCACCTGAAACATAAAGAACACGAAGATTTGTTTCCATTACAGCTAATTGTAATGTTAACGTAGATTTTCCGATTCCAGGCTCTCCACCAAACAAAATTAGTGAACCAGGAACAATACCTCCTCCTAATACACGATTAATTTCATTATCTTTTAAAATAATTCTAGCATAATTCTGACTTTCGATTGCTTGAAGTGCTTGTGGTTTTGCTGTTCTTCCAGAGGTAGAAAAAGCTACAACTTGTGACGAATTGATTTTTTCTAACACTTCTTCCACAAAGGTGTTCCACTCACTACAAGATGGACATTTACCCATCCATTTTGGTGTTTCATAACCACAATTTTGACAGAAAAATGCCGATTTTACTTTTGCCATTTTGAATTATTTTGGAGAATAAAATTAAGAAGAATAAAAATAGAAACCGTTCTCTGAAAAAAGTGTTTTTATAAAATCAAGGTTTTAATAAAGGAATCGTAATTTCAACCATGGTACCTATTTCTAAATCAATCACTTGAAGTCCATATTTTTTATTTTTCCTATTATTGAAAGAATTCAAACGTTCGATTGTTATTTTTTCTCCATATGAGATATGCTCAAATCCATTTTGAATATTATTTTCTTTTTCTATTGAAGTTTTTCTACCTATTCCATTATCAATAACTTGGCATTTTATGGTTGATTCATCAATGTATAACAAATTGATTTCTAAAATAGAATCTTCCCTTTTTTCAATAAAACCATGTTTAATTGAATTCTCGATAAATGGTTGAATCAACATGTTTGGAATCCTATAAATGGCATCTTTATATTCAAAATTACAATTGATTGTCCATTCAAATTTATCTGAAAAACGCATTTGCTCTAATTCTAAATATTTCTCCAACATATCAATTTCCTTTGAAACTAAAATTGAAGAATTTCTTGAAATATGGAGCGTTTCACGTAATAATTTAGAAAATTTGCCTAAAAAATATTCTGCTTTATCAATTTCATTGTAGAGGTGAAAACTTTGAATTGAGTTTAAAGTATTAAAAATAAAATGAGGATTCATTTGAGCAAATAATGCTTTTTGTTCTAAAATCAATAACTTTTGTTTTGTCTCAAATTGCTTCCTTTTAAATTGGATATATATAAATATTATAAATGCAATTAAAAATCCCATCATTAATTTAAAATAAATTGTTTTCCAAAATGGAGGCGTCACTTTAAAATGGACAATTTTTTGGATTTGTGACCAATCATTATTTTCATTTAAAAAAGCAACCTCTAATTCATAAGAACCATCATCAGGATTAATAAGCATAATCTCTGGCTTATCGACAATTGTCCAATCTGAATTAGAATGCAATCGGTACTTATATTTGCCTTTAGTGATAAAATCAACAACTCTAAACTTTATTTTTATCAGGTCTTCCTGATGAGAAATGTTTACTGATTTTTGGATGTTTACATTTCTATTTTTACTTAATTCAATCGACTTTAAATGGATTTTGTAATTTACATTTTTAATTCTAAAGTTTTGATTGTCAATGACTGTTAGACCTTTTCTGGTCCCAACCCATATTTTTTCATCGGTCACATTTATACATGTGATCTCATTCGAAATCAATCCAAGATTTTTTGAAATATAACCTATGAAAATACGGTTTTCTTGCTTATTTAATTTCAATAATCCTTTCGTAGTTCCAGCCCATAAATTTTCTTTATCATCAATAAAAAGACAGGTAATATCTTGACAAATTGAATTCTTAATTGGCTGAAATCGTTTGTTTTTATATTGAAAAATCCCATTACTTCTTGTTGCTATTACTATTCCCCATTTAGTTGAATAAGCCAAATCAGTAACTTTATATTTAAATTCTTTTTGCATAAAAGGAACTATCTTATTTCCTATACAAGTAGAAAGTCCAAATTTATTTCCAGCATAAATTACTCCATCATCATCAGCTACAACTGAAGAATAAGAATTCTCTTTATTTGTAGCGGTTAATTTATTATTAATTAATTGACCTATTGTATCGATTTTACCATTCTTGAATCTAAAAATATGATCTCTCGCTCCATAGGCTATTCCTTTATTTGAATATAAGTCTCTTAGCCAATAACCCAATATATACTTATTAGAGGAATAAACCCCAACCCCTGTAGAATAAAGTACTTCGTTATTATAATTGCTAAATGTTATAAAGCTTGGTTGATGATTTGTAATTGAATAAAATTGATCATTAATGATTTTGTGATATGAACCTTCTACTAATCCTAAATAAGTTGTGCCTTTGAAAGAATAAATACTCTTTATCTCATCTGAAATTAGACCTTCATTTGTTGAAATAGATTTAAAATGAATATTCGGTAAATAAAAAACCCC
>CALPUT020000108.1 GCA_943326825.2 Chryseobacterium gleum
CAATGCCCCTTCTGTCAATTGAATTTTACCTCCAGTAAGCTCTTTTACTTTCTGAGTAATCTCATAACCATACATTTTGTCACTTTCTGACAATAACTTTAAAATAATCGTTTTTAAAGTTCCTTTTATTAATTCTGATGAATACATGAAGCAAATATATATATTACTTTTTAATATACCTAATTTTCTTATGTATATAATTTAAAAAGTTAGATTGCTTAATGTTTACAAATGAAAAAAGCCGATCCAAAAAAAATTGAATCGGCTTAAATTTTTAAATGTAAATTAATGCTTGATTAAAACCATCTCATCCACCAAATGCTTCGCTCCTGCAAATTTATCCATTACCCAAAGTACATATCGGATATCAACTACAACATTTCTACAACGATTTGGATCGAACATATAATCACTCATGGTGCTTTCCCATGTTCTATCAAAATTTAATCCCATTAGATTTCCATTTCCATCGATTACTGGCGAACCAGAATTCCCTCCTGTTGTGTGATTAGACCCTGTGAAACAAACCCATAATTCACCATTTTGTGCATATGAACCGAAATCTTTCGCATGGTATAAATCAACCATTCCTGGTAATAAATCAAAATCTGGATTTCCTGAAGCGTGTTTTTGTAAGATTCCATCAGTAGTTGTATGCTCTAAATATTGCATTCCATCAACTGGTGCAGAACCTTCAATTTTACCATACGTAACACGTAACGTACTATTCGCATCCGGCCAATGTTTGTCATTTGGAAACATTACTAATTTTCCTTCCACATATGTTTTTAATAAAGAATTCATTTTTGGCATAAACGAACGCATTTTTGGTAATGCATTTTCAGTGTATTTTGTCATCTCTTCTTTCCAAAATGAATAACCTAAATCTTTATTCAATTTTTTAAATGATTTACTTCCAAAAGTATTCAAGAAGTCTTCAAAACGTTTTGGACTTGTGAAAATTGATTTACTGTAAATTAATTTACTCATCACTAAAACATTTTTAGTAGCGTATTCTTCTTTTGAAATTGTTTGACGGTAATATTCATCTGTCAATAATTCAAAAATTCGTTTATCTACATTCACATCATAATTCTTGAAAAATCCTTGAGCATTTCCAACCAATTCTTTCAACTTCGCTTCAACTTCATTTTTCGCTTTGTATTTTTCGTAATTCGTAATAAATACATCTAAGGCTTTCACTAATTTGAAATACTCAGGACCAACTGAAAAATATTCAACTCCCATGTAATATTGAAAATCATACTTTGCATTATCATCAATCAATTGATTCATCATAATGATTACATCACCATACTTCTCTCTCCATTCAGGTTTTGAATTGGCCATTTCTTGATAACGTTTTTCATATTCTTGCTTGATTTTTACAGCATCCAATTCTTGTAAACCACCTATTTGACCTATCCATTTTTTATATGCATTAGCAATACTGGCTTGTTTTGCGGAATATTTAATTCTCACCTCATCAGAAGCTCGCATAGCAGCATCAATAACAGATAATGATTTTTCACGCATTAAAATTCTTGCTGGTCGTTCTTTCTCTATTATGTATTTAATTTGTCCAGAAACTAAATGTTGTTCTGTTGAACCAGGGAAACCATACACCATTGTGAAATCACCAATTTTTCTATCTCCAAAAGAAATTGGCAAAAAATGTATTGGTTTATAAGGAACGTTCTCAGAGGCATATTTAGCTGGTTTATTATCTGTACTTGCATAAATTCTGAAAACAGAAAAATCTCCTGTATGTCTCGGCCAAACCCAATTATCCGTATCCCCTCCAAATTTTCCAATGGCATTTGGTGGCGTTCCAACTAAACGAACATCTTCAAAAACTTCTTTTACAATTAAATAAAAATCATTTCCATAATTAAATGGCTTTACCTCTGCTTCGTATAATGTTCCATTCGTCGCATCTTTGATTAATTGCTCAACGTTTCTACGCATTGTTGCTTCTTTTTTCGCATCGTCATCACTTTCATTGATTCCAAAAAGAACTGATTTTGTTACATCGTCAATACGAACCATTCTAGCAGCATATAAATTTGAATTCGGTAATTCATCCTTAAATGTTTTTGCCCAAAATCCATTTTTCAAGTAATCTTTTTCTAAAGAAGAATGTGATTGAATTGCAGAATAACCGCAGTGGTGATTTGTTAAGATTAAACCTTTATCTGAAACAATTTCCGCAGTACAACCTCCATTGAAGTGAACGATTGCATCTTTTAAACTCGAGTGATTTACATCATAAATATCTTTTGCAGATAATTTCATCCCCATTGCTTGCATATTTGACTCAAAAGCAGTCAAAACAGATGGAATTAACATCCCTTCTTCAGCTACAACAATAAAAGTTAAAAGAAAAGTGGTTACTAGAGATAAAGTGTATTTTTTAATCATTTTATTTTATTTAGAGTTCCAAAGATATTAAAATCAGATTGAATTTTAGGCTGTTGTTAATGAAATGATGCATACAATTCAAAATAATCTACTTTTTCTACTTGATGTTTACTTTTTCTGTAACTTCGTTTTAAATAAATTACATTTTGGAAATACTAAACATCATCTTTAGACTTGGAGTCGTTTTTGCCATTTTTGGTTTTATTTGGGGATTCTTTCAATTGATTTACAATGTTTTAAGAGGTCGAAAGACTCAAAAAATCGGAGAAACTTATTTGGTGAAAGCAATTAAATATTTCTTTTTGGTGGATGTAACCTTTCTATTCACAATGGCTTCAAACGAAATTAATGTCAATCAATTAATCATTACTTGCTTGGTATTAGTTGCTTATTTTGTTGGAAAACTTCAAAATCAACAAAAGAAAATGATGATGTTTCAAATGGTATCCAATGGAATGAGACAAGATTTAAATAAATTTAATTTGAAAGCTGAAATTGGTGTTATTGTTTTTGCCGTATTGTTTTTTGTAGGATTTATTTTCTTTCCTGAATACGCTAAAAATCCTATTTCTATCTGGTTTCATCAAAATATTTTAGATATTGAAAAGGCAGCAATTCTAGGATTTATTTTTAAAGTAATCGGTTTCTTTTTCTTGGTAAACATCATCATGAAGATGATCAACGCTTTTACTTTATTACTTTCTGGAGCTCCAATTGTTCATTCTTCTGCTTCGACCACTTTTCAAAATGAAAAACCGAAAAGAGAGGATGAGTTTGATGATTATGAGGAAGTGTGATTTCGACTCTGATCAATCACAATTTATTATTTTCTCAACACCTTCGGTTTTGAGAAATGAAAAACAACTTTCTGTAAAATCAATTAGAGAACTTAGCTATTAAATCTGAGATTTGTTGTAAAAGTGGTTCTGATTCATCATTATTCAGAATAAAATCTGCAAATTTGATTTTTTTTTCGTCTGACCATTGATTTTTGATTCTCAATCTCGCTTCTTGTTCGGTACAATTATCTCTTACGATAATTCGTTTGATTTTTAAACTTTCTGGAGAAGTTACTAAAATCGTTTTATAGAAGTTTTTATAAGCTCCAGTTTCAAAGATAATAGCCGCTTCATTAAATATGATATTGGATTTTTGAGTGGTTGACCAATTATCAAACGCTAATCTAACAGCAGGATGAACGATTGAATTCATTTTTTCCTTCAAAGAAAGGTCATTGAAAATTTTGCTAGAAATGAAGATGCGATTTAATTCATTGTTTTTATAAGCTTCTTCTCCTAACAATTCAATAATTTGAGACTTGACTAATTTATTTTCATTCAATATGTTTATTGCTTCAACATCAGAATAAAAAACAGGAAAACCTAACTGTTCAAAAATTTTACAAACAGTAGATTTTCCAGAACCAATTCCACCTGTGATCGCTATCTTTTTCAAGAAATTAAATTTCTTCTACTTCAATCATTTTGAATGGAAGTTTGATGATCGCTTGATAATCTTCACCTGCTTCTTCCATATCCTCATCATCTTCTTCGAAATACCAATTCACTAATACTTCAGCACCTTTTGTTTTCAATGATTCTAGTTTTTTAAATAAATCTAAAATACATTTTGAAGAAGAAGTATTGAAGTATTCTAATTTAATATCAACGATCGTTTTATCTTTTGGATTTACTCCGTAATTTTCAATCCAATCATTCAACGGTTTGTAAAACTCAACTGAATTTTCAGGGATTGAACGCCCTTTTAACTCAAGTACACCAGAAGCACTATCAAAATTTACAGCTGGTGTTTTTGCTGAACCTTCTCGTAAAATATTTTCCATAATACTCATTTAATCTATTTTAACATTTAGACTGAAAAAACAATGATTTTCATCTATATCTAAAAATTCATACTCTAATTTATTGCCTGATTTCCTTGCAATATCAATCATCCCTAATCCTGCAGTTCCCTTATCAGAAACTGAACCATTTATCAAAATATTTTGATAATACTCACGTAACTGAACTCTATCTAAACTATTAATTTTAATTAATCGTTCTTCTAATTCAATAGCCAATTCCCTCTCAATATAATTGCCGGTCTGAATCAAAAATCCTTCATCAGTCTTAACTACCATAATCAACGCAGTACGAGTCTCTTTCTTTATTTTGCCATTTAAACTTATATCATCGTCAATATGGTGATATAAGTTTTGAATACATTCAACTAAAACGTTAAAAACTTTTTTCTTCCGTTTAGATGTTTCATCCAAACTTTGCATTTTAGTTTCCATTAAATGCAAAACTGAAACTAAAAAATCAGCAGTAACAATCCCATTGAAAGATAATATGATATCTTCCATCTCCATCGTCCTATACAACTTGAAGATTCGCTTCAGCGACATTGTAATTAGCTTTTATATATGATTTACAAACAAATATATGAAAATAAGAATAAGTTTTTTATTGAAAATAACAAAATCATAAAAAATAATCTTTAGAAATTAAGCTATATTTGTAATATGAGTAAAAAAGATTGGTTTGAAGCATGGTTTGATACAACGTATTATCATTCACTTTATCAAAATAGAAACGAAGAAGAAGCAGAAAATTTTGTTCAAAATCTTTCGGATTTCTTAAATCTACCAACAGATTCAAAAGTGGTTGATTTGGCTTGCGGAAAAGGTCGTCATTCTATTACCTTAAATAAAATTGGGTATGATGTCTTAGGAGTTGATCTTTCTGAAAATAGTATATCCATTGCTAAAGTATCTGAAAACGAAAAATTAAAGTTTGAAATTCATGATATGCGTGAAATGTTAGACCAAAATAACGTTCAAGCAGTCTTCAATTTATTTACAAGTTTTGGATATTTCGACAAACTAAAAGACAACGAAAAAGTGATCGCTTCTGTGAAAGAAATGTTAGCTAAAAACGGATGGTTTGTTATAGATTTCATGAATTCTCAAAAAGTAATAAATAACCTAGTATATTCTGAAAGTAAAATAGTTGACTCAATAAAATATAATATTTCAAGAGAATATACTGGCACGCATATCTTAAAGCACATTCGCTTTCAAGACGGCAGCAAAAATTTCGATTTTACAGAGAAAGTTCAAGCTTTAAAACTATCCGATTTCAAACAATTATTAGCTAAAAATCGATTTGAAATTATCCGTACTTTTGGCGACTTTAATTTAAATGATTTTGATGAAGAATCTTCAGATCGATTAATCATCATTGCAAGAAAAAAATAAATGGAAACATTTTTAGTATACTTAGGTTTAGTTGGAGCAGTTATTTTGGGTGGAATTATTGTCACTTATCTACATGCTGCAAACAAAAATAAATTCATAAAACTGATGTTAAGTTTTAGTGGTGGCTTTTTATTAGCTATTGCTTTTACTCATTTTGTCCCTGAATTATACGCCTCTGAAACTAAAAATATTGGACTATTTATTTTACTTGGATTCTTAATTCAATTGGTTTTAGAGTTTTTCTCCGGCGGAATCGAACATGGTCACGTTCACGTGCACAAGGGACAAAAAATGCCATGGGGCTTATTTATTTCGCTTTCTGCCCACTCTATATTAGAAGGAATTCCGTTGGGAAATCAATATGCTGGAATTGAAATTGGCCATCAACACGGAGAACATTCATTGTTGTTTGGGATTTTGTTTCACCAATTACCTGTTGCTGTTGCTTTGATGACGCTTCTTTTAAACACAAACATCTCAAAATCAAAAGCTTGGTTGATTTTGATTGCTTTTGGAATCATGACTCCCCTTGGATTGACGATTGGATTAATTTCTTCAACTGCTGCTTCATTCTTAGACTTCAACATGATATTAGCAATTGTAGTGGGGATGTTTCTTCACATTTCTACAACCATCATTTTTGAAACAAGCGAAAACCACAAGTTTAACATCCTAAAATTGACTAGTATTTTAATAGGATGTACACTTGCATTTTTAATGCATTAAAGTTTCTTTTTCTGGATTTCATCAACACCTTCTAAACCATATTTTTTTCGATTGAACATGACATTTCTCTCTGCTACTGATTGTAAATAATAACAAATCTTTGGACCTAATTTCCCATAGTAATTTGAACCAACTGGACTTTCATTAAAGATTGCTGCATAGAAACAAGAAGCCGCTAAATAGGAACCTTTTAAGCTTGGATGACCTCCATCTTTTACATATAATTTTACGTCACCTCTTCTTTTTCTAGAATCTTTCCAGGCCATTCCAACGGGAACAACTCCAATATCATACGTTTTATATAAATTCAAGTATTGGTTACTGATTTTATTCGCCATTTTCAAAAAGGTATTCGCTTCTTTATTTGGTTTATAACCATCACGATAACCCCAAGTCATGTAAAACAACATTTTAGTGTACGGATTATTCTTTTGAATCATTGCGATAATTCTCTCTAAGGCAGGCAACGTTTTGTTTTGAATAATCTTAGAATCTCTTATAAAATCTCTACTAGAACCTTGGATGATTACATAATCCCAATCTTGACTTTTAATTGCTCTTTTAACTGCATTTCGATGTGAATGCCCAAAAATGGTAGCTTTCCCTTTGGTGCAATCTTCAACATAAACTTTCTTTCCTTTTGAGATAGCTATTCCTTCAAAAATTGTTGGCATATTGTTTCTATATGTCAAGCTATTTCCAATAAATAAAATTTTGATTTTTTCTTTATCAATTGGTTTAAAGTAAATTACTACAGGAATAATTATAATAACCAAAAGCAAACTAATTTTCCAATACTTTTTCATTGCGAAATAAATTTAATCGTTCTTCAGCGAATCATTTTTAGAAAAGTTAAGCACATAATTTTTAAATCTTGAATAATTGTTGGATTCGCAAGATATTTTTTATTCAACTCTAATTTAGCTGGCATTACTTCGTTGATATACGTCTCTTTCGGATTTTCAGAATTACCTAAAATTTCATTTTCTTTAAAATATTCTAAAGAAGCATAATCCGTGATTCCTGGCTTTACTTCTAAAACTAGTCTTTGTTCAGGTGTATATAAGTCAACATATTCTTTTACTTCAGGACGAGGACCGACAATACTCATATCTCCTTTTAGCACATTTATAAATTGAGGGAATTCATCCAATTTCAATTTACGTAATATCAATCCGACTTTTGTGATTCGAGCATCTTTCATCCCAATCGTCAGCTTACCTTCTTTGTCTGCATCCACTCGCATTGAACGAAATTTAATTAGCTTAAAAGGAATCCCTTTTTTACCAATTCGTTCTTGTAAGTAAAAAATTCCTCCCCGACTTCCAAAAATGATAAA
>CALPUT020000109.1 GCA_943326825.2 Chryseobacterium gleum
GTACAAAATCCACCTCCACTTACCATCATAGCAACTGAATTACGCTGATTTTCCCATCCCGCACCTAGCGGACAATTAACATCAATTTCACAAGAACCTGATGAATTTAAAGATTTTGCTAAATGATTTAAATCTCTATAACCATGAACAATTGTCCCTAAATGTAAAATTGATTTCCCTATACTTTCTTTTGGAACAAATATTTCAATGATTGCTTTTTGTGTATAGATTAAATCTGTTCCTAAAATATTTGCCGAATTATTATTCAAACTTGTATAAGCACCATCGTAGGATTTCTCATACACATCTGCTAAATAAACACGAACACCTTTTGCTAATTTAAATTGATCAAAAATGATATTGATTGAAATGGCATCTTTACACTCGATTCCAAATTGATAAACACAATCACCATTATGTAATATAGTCTTTTTACTCTCCGAAATTAAATCTATCGAAACCGGAAATTCTTTTCCAAAACGATACATTTTTAAGCCATTTAATTTTTGTTCTTGTTCATCTAATAAAATTTGATCAATTGCATTTACTTTAGGTGTTTGATAAAATTCTTTTGTTTTTGAGAATTTATCTTTATAACTAATTGGCAACCCAAAATTTGAAATTTGTGAAAAAAATGAGCTGCTAATGAATAAAAAAGAGAAAAGAGAAAAGATTTTAAAGGTCATAATATTTAAATTTTAATAGCTTGAAATAGAATCTTGAATTGAAAATTACTTATTTATTAAATAATAAATTACATTTTTAATAGAAATGTTTATTGTTTTATACATTTCTACGTAAGAAATCTATAAAATAATACACGAGTAAATCCGTTTTTTAGTTGAGTGTTCATTAATTCTTAATAATCCCTTACTAAATATTCAACATAAGCATTATTTTAGCAGTTCAAAGCAAATTTTAAATGAAACAGATACTTTTAGTAATTTCCTTTATTTTTCAAGGATTTATATTCGCACAATCAGTAATCGATATTCCTGCAGAAACATTTCCATTTTATGAACTTGTTGAATGGAAAGGAAATGGTGCATTTTTGGTTAATAGAGATCAATCTTGGAAGTCGATGAAAGTATTCTTAACATTCGTGGGAAAACAATCGACAAGCACATTTATGTGGAAAGAAAGTTTCAACCCAGTAAATAAAACAAGTTATTTAATTTCTGGAGAAAATGCTAGATATATCTATTTTTTGGATAATTTAACGATGATTGATGGGAAATATGCTTACAGTCAAATAAATACTGCTGGAACCGTTAAATCTTCAGCTACTGATTTATATTATGCTGTCAAAAAATTATTTCCAATAACGCAAGAAGATTTGACCTTAATTGATATCATAAATACTGATAAAGCACTTATTCATGTTTTCAGATATCACAATAAAAAAGATAAAAAATACATAGATATTGCTGCTTCAATGACTCATCACAATTTAACAGTATATACTGGAATAATTGGTGAGACTAGTGAACAAGCACTTAAAGATAAACTTACAAATGGTTGGTTTTTTATAGGTTCAACGAACGAACAAATCTATTTTGCTACTAGAGATAATCAAAAAAAGAAAGATGGGTTTACTGTAAAAGAATTCAATACGCGAGTTGAGTCAAAAATTTCAACATTTCTTCCTGATTTAGATGGTAAATTTGATCTGATTGAAAATGTCGGTTTTGGAACAGATGGTAATAATTATCTGAAGAATGAAAATTCAATTGAAAAATCGGTTTTAACGCATATTAATGGTAAATTTTATCTTTCTGGCATTAAAAATGAAGGAAGTTCTAAAGATTTACAATCATATGTTTTTAATCAAGATAAATGGGATTTAATAGGACATTCATCCATTTCAGCAACTAAACAAACTTTAAAATTTGGAGTAATGGCGTTGAATGAAGGTTTAGCAATAAAATTAGAAAATACAATTCAACCAGTTGTGAAATTGATTCCTTTTGATAAAACAATGGAGGTTATTTCAACTAATTATTTACCTCAATTATTATTTAACCCTAGTAGATTTATTTTTGATGAAAATAAAAGTGATTTTATTTTTAAACTGCAAAATAGAGTCTATACCTTCAATTTAGATCAGTTGAATAAAACTGGTAATGTTAAATTTGAATATCAAGTCAAATGATTATTGGAATATGTGGAGGAAGTGGCTCTGGAAAAACCACACTGTTAAGGCGTATTTCAACTAAATATGCACATTTAAAACCAACGATATTTTCATTGGACAATTATTACTTGCCAATTGAAAAACAATTTCAAGATGAAAATGGTGAAATTAACTTTGATTTACCTTCTGCATTAGATGAAGAAAAATTAACTTCTGATTTAAAAAAATTGGTAAATGGTGAATCAATAGAAGTAAAAGAATATTTTTTTAATGCTCCCCCTAACAAAAATGTGCTTATCACCTTGGAGTCTTCTCCATTAATTATTGTAGAAGGTTTATTTTTATTTTACTTCAAAGGTGTTCGTGAATTACTAGATTACACTATCTTTATAGATGTCGATCCAAATGTTCAACTAGATAGGAGACTTTATCGTGATCAAGAAAGTAGAGGCTATTCAAGAGAATCTATTTTGTATCAATGGAAGAATCATGTTTTACCATGTTTTGAAACATATGTTCATCCTTACGAAAACAGTTCTGATTTTAGATTTAGAAATGATCATAGGGCCGATGAAGATTTTGATAAATTAGTAATTGAACTGAACAAACGATTAGATACAATTGATTCTACTCTTTAAAAAATATTACCGAATAATATTCGCGCTTCTATTTACCTTTCTGTTTATTGGGTATTATCTAAAAGTATTTTCAGTAAACTATCAACCTTCAATTAAAGAATTTAAAAAAGATTTTAAAGAATTAGAATCAAAATTAGACACCTATCTTAAACAGGAAACCAAAAGAATCATCCGAGACGGAGATACCAAAATTTGGTCTAGCTACACTCCTAACAAAGAACTAAATCTCCACATTTATAAAAATGATTCATTAATCTTTTGGAGTACAAATCAACTCCCAATTTTACGTTTTGCAGACATCCATTTTCCTTCTAACGGAGTTTTACATTTACAAAATGGATGGTATTATTCTAAAATAAAGCAATATAAAAATTATACAATAGCGACATCATTTTTAATTAAAAATGATTATTCCTATGAAAACAAGGCTTTAATCAATGAATTTTCACCCGCATTTTCACTTCCTTTTTCAGCTTATATTATGTTGGAGCAAGAAACAGGTTATCCAATACTTTCTAAAGATAAAAGATATTTATTTTCAATCTTACCAAATGAATACCAGATTTCTAAAGGAGCAGAATCGTTCATTTTAATGCTTTTGCTAATTTTTACAATAGCTTGTTGGCTGATAACCTTATTTCATTATAATTTAAAAACTCCTAAAAAATGGAATTGGATGCTTCCATTATCTATGATATTTTTAAGAGTGCTTTCTATCAAATTTGTTTGGTTTGGTTTTATGCATGAAACAGAATCGTTTGCATCAAGTTTATATGGAACAAATGAATGGTTTCCTAACTTTTTTGAATATATCATCAACTGTTTACTAATAACCTATTTAATAATTTTCTTAAAAAATAAACTTAGTGAATTACCAAAAAACAGGTTTTCAAATTTTATAGTTTTACTGCTTCTTTTGTCAAGTTGGGCTCTATGGATTTTTATCTTGTTTCTCAATAAAGGATTAATTGAAAACAGCTCTATTCCTCTTGTTGTGGACAAATTATTTTCCTTAAATCAATATTCTATTATAGCAATTTCAAGTATTGGACTTTTATATTATTGTTTTTTCTTATTTTCAAAAGAAATCGTTATTGCTTTCAAAAATTTAAAATTTTCTTTTAAAATAGTTATATTAATATACTCAATTATAGGGTTTTGTTATTTTGTATATGAATTCTATTTTGGTTTTCATTTGCTCTTTTATTCTATTTTCCCATTGATTTTATTATTGATATTAGTTGTCAATGTCTACAAATCAAAAAAATCACTTAGAATTGCATACGGACTTAGTTTCTTATTCTTGTTTTCACTTTTGACCACAATTAATTTAAAAGAGTTTAATACACGGAAAGAAAGTGGTGAAAGAGAATTGTATGCTAATCAATTAGCTTCTGAAAAAGATATAGTTACAGAGGTTGAATATAACTTAATTTCTCAAAAAATTTCATCAGACGAATTCTTAAAGAAATTCATTCAATCGCCATATCCAATTGGTCTTTCAGATTTTGAAGATGGGATGGAAAGACGAATTTTTAATGGTTTTTGGGAACGTTATGAAATGGGGTTCAATTTATTCGATGAAAATAATCAGTCCTTAATTATTTCAAAAAGTAACAAAGAAGATGATTTTAACGAATTGAATTCTATTATTAAAAAGCATGGTTCTGTCTCTGAAATAGATAGTAATTTATATTTTATCAATGATTACACAGGGCATTTTAGCTACATTTCTAAACAACCTTTGTATAAAGAAGATTCTTCGATTTTATATCTTTTTTGCACTTTTAAATCCAAAAAAATTCCAGAAGAAATAGGTTTTCCAAGACTTTTGATTTCTTCAAAAGCAAAAGTCTTGGAACCTCTAGAAAACTATTCAATTGCAAAATATTATGATTCTCATTTGGTTACCAAATATGGAAAATTCAATTATCCTTCTTCAGATTTAGCTTTAAATAATTGGAAAGAACTAAAAACAGGTTATTATAATAGTGATAATTACAACCATTACGTATATAGAAAAACAAATAAAGACGTCATCGTCCTTTCATCCCAAAATACAACTTGGCTAGAGTTTATTACTTCATTCTCCTATTTATTTACTTTTTTCGGCCTATTATTACTTCCTGCTTTATATCATTTTAAAATTTCTGAAATTTTTTCAAATACTTTAACGCTAGCATTGAAAATTCAAGTTGTATTAATCAGTTTGGTGTTTCTTTCATTGCTGGCTTTTGGTTGGGGAAGTGGAATTTTCGTTAGTAATCAGTACAATGAATTTACAAATGATGTTATTCGAGAAAAATTGAATTCAGTTGAAGCTGAAATGAAGGATAAATTAGGTAATCAATCAGAACTAAAAATTCAAGATGAAGGAAATTACATTGAATTATTACTTCAAAATTTTGCACGTGTTTTTGTCACAGATATAAATTTATATGATCAAAAAGGACATATAATTGCAACTTCTCGCCCAAAAGTTTTTAACGTTGGTTTATTGAGTGAACAAATGAATTCTGAAGCTTTTTTCCAAGTAGATGTTAAAGACAAAAGTGAATTTATACATCAAGAAAATATTGGTTCATTAGCTTATACTTCCGCTTATACTCCTTTTTATAATAACGAAGGAAAACTTTTAGCTTATTTGAATTTACAACATTTTGGCCAGCAAAAGGATTTTGAAAATCAAATTCAACATTTTTTAGCAGCAATTATTAATGTTTTTATGTTATTACTTGCGATTTCGATTTTAATAGCTGTTTTTGTTTCAAGTTGGGTAACAGCACCACTTCGTTTATTGCAAGAAAGTTTTTCAAATGTAAAATTTGGAAAACATAATCAACAAATTCAATATTCTAAAAGAGATGAAATTGGTGCTTTGGTAAAAGATTATAATCAAAAATTAGAAGAATTAGAATTTACGGCTCAACAATTAGCGAAGAGTGAACGTGAAAGTGCTTGGCGAGAAATGGCGAAACAAGTAGCTCATGAGATCAAAAACCCTTTGACACCAATGAAATTAAGTATACAGCAATTACAACGTGTTTATGATCCAAACGATGTGAATTCTAAAGCTAAATTGGATAAAGTTGCTTTTTCTATCATTGAACAAATTGATGCGTTGACTAAAATAGCAAATGAATTTTCAACTTTTGCTAAAATGCCTCGTCCAAATGAAACTCGATTTGACTTGAAACCTTTGATTGAAAATGTGATCGAGGTTTTCAATGAAGAAGGAAAAGTAGAAATTTCATTTACATCGGCTGTACATACATGCGATGTTCTTGCTGATAAAGATTTAATGTTGAGAGTTTTCAATAATTTGATTAAAAATGCAATTCAATCAATTCCAACGGATCGATCTGGTTTAATAGACGTTGCTCTAAAGTTTAAAGAAAGGAATTACCTCATCACTATTTCAGATAATGGAAATGGAATAGATCAAGAAACAGAAGACAAAATATTTGTTCCATATTTTACTACCAAAGGGACGGGAACAGGACTAGGGTTAGCAATGGTTAAGCAAATAGTTGAAAACCATAGAGGTACAATATGGTTTGAATCAACTGTAAATGCTGGAACAACTTTTTTTATAGAGATTCCAAAAGGATAAAAAGAATTAATCAATTATAATGTCATACTTGTTTAATAGTCCTAAAACACAAGGATATGAAAATTTTGTTTTCTTCATTATATTTTTTTCAGGATCAATTATATAATTTGTTGAGGTTCTAAAATCAGCTTTAAATAAATTCGTTTTTTCAAAAACAGCACCTTCTAATGTACAATTCTTAAAAATAGATTCTGTTAAATCTACTTCTGCAAAATCTGTTTCTTTTAAAATGCACTCTTCGAACTTTGTCTTTTTTAATTTCTTTTGAAAGAAAGTTGCAAAATCCAATTGACATTCTTTAAAACTTACGGTGAATAAGAAATCATTACAAACACTGAAATCTAAACCGACTAATTTACAATTTATGAATTGTACATCTTTTAGTCCAACTCCATTCCATTTTAAATTTGACAAATTACAATTCACAAAATGACAATTTACGAAATCGACCATCGATAAAGTTGCAGCTGAAAAATCACAATTATCAAAATGACAATTATCAAAATCTCTCCCTGCAATTCGCTTTTCAGCATAATTCTTATTCTTAAACGTTTCGTCTTGATGTAAAGTGCTACTCATTTGGTTTCAATTTTCGGGAAAGTTAATAAATCTAAATCTTTAAATCCTTCATCAATAACAAATCATTACCTTTGCAGAAAAAAAGAAATGAATTCAAGAGTTAAACGTTCGATAATTGTGTTTATAGTCAGTGTTGTAGTTTTATTATTGATCTTTTTTCTTTTACCTATTAATATTTTTGATGGAGAAATTGTCTACAAGCAAGGATTGGTTTTTATTAAAGAACAAAGGCCACTGAGTTTGTATTTTGTTTCTGGTTTAGAATATTCGGATAATGAATTGAAAGGAATTAAAGATTATTACCTTTTACCAAAGGGTTATATTACAGCTTTTCTTTTTGTTTTTTGTCTTCCTGCATTGGTTGCATATAGAATTTATCTTGGAAAAAATCGAAAAAACGATCATTTCAATGAAAATATAGCTAAAAAATAGAATTCCCTTAATATTATAGAGATACAATCTGGAGTTCTTTTAATGAATAACTTATAATCTATAGAAAAATCAAGCTTTTTGATGATTAACGATTTCATTTTAAGTGTTTAAATTCAATTTAAACTCAATTATTTTTTGGAAAAACATGGATTTATTTATTCCTAGGATTCCAATAATATTTTTTTTACGTTTACTAAATCAGTTTTTCTTGTTGACTTGAACGATGAGTTTACATACATTTGAATTATATAAATTTACTATAACAAATTAGATATGAAAAAA
>CALPUT020000110.1 GCA_943326825.2 Chryseobacterium gleum
CCTAGAAACAAAAAAACACATACGTTAATCGATATCAATCGAACAGTCATACCACCTGTTCTCCATTGATTTTTTAAAATGTCTGAAAAAGAATGTTCTGTTTGCATTAATAAAAGTTTTTACGATCTGTTCTACGCCAAATTAAAATAATAATAATTCCAACTATTGCACCTCCAACATGAGCTAAATGAGCAATTTGATCATGAGGATTTTTTATGCTTTGGAAAATTTCCAATGCGATATATCCACCAATCAAAAATTTTGCTTTAATAGGAATTGGAGGGAAAATCAACATTAATTCAGTATTAGGAAATAGTAAAGCAAATCCAGCTAAGACACCAAACAATGCTCCTGAAGCTCCTAACATCGTACTATAATTATACTTGAAGTAATTATCTAATAGATATTGACTATTATCTGATAATAGATTAATATCTGTTTCTTTTAAATTATTTGAAACTATTTGGTGATTTAAAGTGTGAATATCATAACCAGTTGAAATCAATTGATTTTTGAAATTATGAAGTTCCATAACTCCCATAGCATTGTACAAAGCGAAAGCTCCTAATCCACAAGAAATATAAAATATGAAAAAACGTTTCGCTCCCCATAATCTCTCTAGGTGAGCTCCGAACATTACTAAAATCAGCATATTAAATAGAATGTGCGTAAAATCTTGAGGACTATGCATAAACATGTGAGAAATGATCTGATATGGTTCAAATAATGCTGAATTCACATAATGCGCAGAAAATAAAGAAAACAAATCAATATTTCCATGTGAAGTTGACAATAAAACATGACTTACTAAGTAAAGCATTACATTCAATAAAAGAATGTTCTTCGTTACTTGCGGCATGTTATTTAAAAATGAGAACATATTAAAATTTATTAGCGATTTCTTCTAAAGGAATAGTTTGCATTATTTTTTTACCATTTGGCGTATGTGCATGTTCTGGACAATTGAATAATTGATCAATTAATGCTTCGATCGATTCTTTTGTTGTAATAATATTTTTCTTTTGAGAAGCCGCATATGCAATTGATTGAATCAAAATATGTGCAACATCTCCTTTTTCAATTTCTCTGTAAGCAATATTATCCAATATAACATCGATACATTTGTTAATGTTTTCTTCTTGAAGTATCGTAGGAACAGCTTTTAATAATAAAGTATTTTCAGAGAATTCAGAATCAAATCCTAATCGATTTAACATCGTTGCATGCGACAACCATTGATTTTTCTCAGATCCAGAAATTTCTTTCTCATAAGGAAATAAAAGTTGTTGTGAATGAATTGGGTTTAAAATAAACGCTGACATTAATTGATCATAAACAATACGCTCATAAGATCTTCTAAAATGAATTGCTAAAAGTCCTGATTTACATGTTGTAATAATGAAATTACCTCTTAATATATAATCTTTTGAAAGCTCAACTGGTTCTTCAAAATCAATTTCCACTTTATCTTCAACTATCGGAGTTTCTTCTTGAATGTTGTAGAAATGACTCCAATCTTTTTGAGTAATCTCTTTGTTTCCAAAACCTTCACTTTTTATTGCATTTGTAAAGCCATAACTAGATGATTTCGATGAACTTGGAGCTGAAGTTGTTGTATTAAAAGGATTGTAATTTTCATTCACTTTAATCGTCGGTTCAACTGGGATTTCATTCATCATTGAAAGCGGAAGATCAAAACTAGTTTCTCTTTCAAAATCAAGAGTTGGAGCAACATTGTATTTCCCTAAAGCTTGACGAATACTACTCACAAGAATAGCATAAATCAAACGATCTTCTTCAAATTTTATTTCTGTTTTTGTTGGATGAACATTCACGTCAATCTTTTGAGGATCAATTGTTAAGTAAAGAAAATAGGAGGGATGCGTTTTATGTTGAATTAATCCATCAAATGCTTTTGTGATTGCATGATGAAAGTATGAATCTTTAAAAAAACGATTGTTTACAAAAAGAAATTGTTCTCCTCTTGTCTTTTTAGCAAATTCTGGTTTCCCAACAAAACCTGTAATTGAAACAATGTCAGTATTTTCTTCAATCGGTACTAATTGGTCATTACTTTTTTTACCAAGTACATCTACAATTCTCTTTTTTTGATTGACCGCTTGCAAATTGAATATCTCATTATCATTATGTTTTAATGAAAATGCTACTTCTGGATGTGTTAATACGATTCTATCAAATTCATCTAAAATATGTCCAAATTCAACAGCTTCGGATTTTAAAAAGTTTCTTCTAGCTGGAACATTGTAAAATAAATTTTTCACTTCAAAAGAAGAGCCATTTGGACAAACAATCGGTTCTTGTTCAGTCACTTTACTTCCTTCTATTTGAATTAAATTTCCAACTTGATCTTCTTCTTGTTTTGTTTTAAGCGTAACATGAGCAATTGCTGCTATTGAAGCTAAAGCTTCACCTCGAAATCCTTTAGTTGTTAAAGCAAATAAATCTTCTGCTTTTGAAACTTTACTTGTAGCATGTCTTTCAAAGCACATTCTTGCGTCAAAAATGGACATACCCTTTCCGTTATCAATAATTTGAATTAACGTTTTTCCAGCAGCTTTGATTATAACATCGACTTTTGTAGCACCTGCATCTATGGCATTTTCAACCATTTCTTTTACAACAGAAGCAGGACGTTGAATTACTTCACCGGCAGCAATCTGATTTGCTATATGATCGGGTAATAATTTTATAACATCACTCATACTAACAAAAATAACTATTCTATCACTTTTACAATCCCATACAGTCAATAATTATTCCATAGTTTTCAACGTTGACATATTGACAGTTTTTTATTTTTTATTTGAAATAGGACTTGAGCTTACAATCTTTTAATTTCATTTTATTAAAAGACATTAAATTTAAATAAAAAAACATGATGAAAAAAATAGATAAATTACTTATTCTACTCTTAATGATTGCTTTATCATTAATAACTGCTTTGCATAAGTTTACTGGTGAGTTGCCTCCAGAGTGGTTTGTTAAGCAGTTTAGTTCGAGTTTAATTGGTAAAATTCCGTTTGGTATTTCAGCTAGTTATTTCATTATTTCCACATTGGAATTAGCAATTGCCATTGTTTTTATAGTATCAATAGTTAAAAAGGAATTTACATCGACAGATAATTTGAAATTCAGTGAAATGGGTTTCAATTTGAGTCTAATATTATTTTTGATTTTGTTTTTCGGTAGTTTCTTAATTGAAAATTATGAAAATGGATTTATAGATTTTGGATATTTCGTATTCACTATTTTTCTGAAAAATCAATTCAATAAAAAAGAAGAGCTTATTTGAAAACAAAAAAGCTGTCCTAAGTGGACAGCTTTTTAAATTCTTAAAATATCGTAACGAATAATTTACACATTTCCTTTTGCGTAATCTGCTAAGAATTGTTGTAAACCTAAATCTGTTAAAGGATGTTTAGCTAACGCTTTCATAGCACTTAAAGGACCAGTCATGACATCAGCTCCAATTTCAGCACAGTTTATAATATGCATTGGATGTCTAACTGATGCAGCTAGAATTTCAGTATCGTAAGTGTAATTGTTGTAAATTTGACGAATTTGAGCAATTAAATCCAAACCATTTGTAGAAATATCATCTAAACGACCAATAAATGGCGAAACATAAGATGCTCCAGCTTTTGCTGCTAATAAAGCCTGACCAGCTGAAAAGATTAGTGTACAATTAGTTCTTATTTTCTTTGTAGAGAAATATTTTATCGCTTTAATTCCTTCTAAGGTCATTGGAATTTTAACTACAATGTTTTTATGTAGAGCAGCTAAAATTTCACCTTCTCTGATCATTCCTTCAAAATCAACCGCAATAACTTCAGCACTTACATCACCATCAACGATATTACAAATATCAACATAGTGTTTTAAAATATTTTGTTCACCTGTAATTCCTTCTTTTGCCATTAATGAAGGATTTGTAGTAACACCATCTAAAACACCTAATTCGTATGCTTCTTTGATTTCGTTTAAGTTTGCAGTATCTATAAAGAATTTCATAATAAGTTTTTTTTTGTAAAAATACATTGATTATTCATCAAAATAATCCCAATTTAATAGGACTTTATGAAGAGTTTTAAACAAATTACTTAACGCCTTTTAAGTAACGTTCAAACCATTGATCTTGTTCCCATAATAAATGAAGTATATTTTCTTTGGCTGAGTAACCATGACTTTCTTTAGGTAATAAAACCAATCTAGCTGGTTTACCAAGACCTTTTAATGCATTAAAATAACGTTCGCTTTGAAGTGTAAAAGTTCCAGGATTATTATCAGCATCACCATGAACTAAAAGCAAAGGATGATTCATTTTATCTGCACTATTGAAAGGAGACATCGTGTTATAAACTGATTGAGCATCCCAGAAACTTCTTTCTTCACTTTGGAAACCAAAAGGTGTTAATGTTCTATTGTATGCTCCACTTCTAGCTACACCACAAGCAAATAAATCAGAATGAGTCAATAAGTTGGCTGTCATGAAAGCACCATAAGAATGTCCACCAACAGCTACTTTTGTTCTGTCAATATAACCTAAACTATCTACAGCATCTATTGCAGCTTTTGCATTATCAACCAATTGCTCTAAGAAACTATCATTTGGTTCTTTTTCACCTTCTCCAACGATAGGGAAAGAAGCGTCATCCAAAATAACATATCCTCTTGTTACCCAATAAACAGGAGAACCATAATACGGGAACGTAAAAGCATTTGGATTTGAAGTGTTTTGTCCGGCACTGTTTTTATCCTTAAATTCAGTTGGATATGCCCACATGATCATTGGTAATTTTTCTTTTTTCTTCATATCATAACCAGCAGGTAAATACAATGTTCCAGAGAGCTCAACACCATCTTTACGTTTGTATTTAATCACTTCTTTATGAACACCTACAATACTTGTGAATGGATTTTTAAAAGTTGTAATTGCTTTTGGTTCACCTTTTTTACCAATTTTTCTCAAATAATAATTTGGATATTCAGTTGAAGATTCAATTCTAACCAAAACTTCACGTTTTTCTTTATTGATAATTGAAAGAATATTTTCAAGTTTATTTGTGTATTTTGATTGGTAAACTCTGATACTTTTTCCAGTCATTAAATTCAGTTCATCGATGAATGGGAATTGACCTATAGCAGTATGACCTTCACCAATTAAACTTGCAAAAACATTTTTATGAATTGCTAAAACGTCAAAACCATAACTGTTTTTTTCTGTTTCAAAACTACCAGGATTGCCATAAGCATCTTGTTCATCTCTATCAAATAAAATTCTAGTTTTAATGTTTGTATTTGAAGGGCTAAAAACATACGTTTTTGTATTTCTAGTATTCCACCATCCATCAACAACAATTGCATACGAATCGTTTCCCCAAATAATATCTGAAAAACGTTGAATGGTCTTAACCATAGAAACAGGTTGATTTGTAAAAGGTGCTTCCCAAGTAAATAATTCATCTCTAAATTCAACTTTTTTCTCAGGATCACCTCCATCTAATGCTTCGACATAATAAATAGTTGCTGGTTTATCAGCTCTCCAATACATATCTCTTTTACCTGTTCTAACAGCCATTGTTCCTTTAGGTAATGTTTCAATTAATGGAACATTATTCACTTCTTTCACCAATTCGCCATTTTTTGAAAGTATTGAAGTTGTGTAAGCAAAACGATTGTATTGAACGATGTATGAAAATGGTTTTTGGTAAGCAATTGCCATGATGTAATTTCCGTCTGGAGAAGGGTATAGGCCACTCCACATCGCAGATTCTTTCCATTTTTTAGTTGATCCATCTAATGTAACAGCGAAAATTTCAGAAGAAATTAAAGTCTCAAAATTTTGCTCGTCCATTTTATTTTTCAATAAATCTTGATATGTTCTGTTTTGAGCTTTTGAACCATTACTTAAAGAAACTGTTGGTCCAGCTGGTAATTCTTTACTTATATTAATTAAAGGTTTACGATTTACCGGTAAAAACTTAACTAATAAAGATTTAGAATCTTTCATCCAAGTATATGGCATCCCTAAATTTGCATTTAATTTTGCTTCAGTAAGTTTTTTTGCTGAAGAAGATTGAACATCAATAATCCAAAGTTCAACACCTGAAGAAATTGTATTCGTAAAACTAATTTTTGAATCATCTGGAGACCAATTCACATTAGCAATTTTTGGATTTGAAGGTAATCCAGTTACTTGTTTGATTTCAGTTGTTCCAAATTTCTGAATTTTCAAATTCGTTAAATAAGTAATTGTACTTGAGATATTGGTTGTCGGATTGATTCGTAATCCACCTAATTTCATTTCATCTTGAGAAAGATCTTCTAATGTTTTATAATTATCTCTATAAGTGTAAAGTATATAATCATGTTTACTATTCATGATGACATTTGGTGCTCTTTCAAAATCAACCAATTCTAGAATCGATTTTGGTGGTTTTTGAAAAGTAACATTCTCTTGAGCGAATGAAAATGATTGAATTAATAGAAATAAGAATAGTATTTTTTTCATTATAGTTTATTTTGAATTACTCAAATTTAATGAGAATAAGCAGAATGAAATGCGATTGTTTATAAACGGCTGGAATCGTTAAAAACTTATTCATCCTAAAGAAAAAATACTTTAAACCTAATTTAAACCAACTATATAAATTAAATTAGTTAAATTAAAGTATAAGCTATTTTTGTTTTATGAAGACTACGCGTTATATGTATTGGGGAGCTCAACTAATTGGATGGATTGTTTATGCAATGTTATTAGTTTTTGCAACATATGCTCAAAACCCAAAAGATTTAACAGTTTGGCATTATATAAAATTAACGGTATTAGTTGTTTTAGCTATTTCGTTGACACATTTGATGAGAAATATTTTCATTAAATACGGATGGTTAGATATCAAATTACCGACTTTGTTACCAAGAGTAATTGGAATTTCATTATTAGTATCAATTGTATTCGCCTTTGTTTATGAAGGATTTTGTTACTTAATCGAAATTAAAACAGATAATTACAAGGAAACAACATTCCTTAATTTTTATTTGGAAATATTTTCAGTCTTGATTTTGATCTTGTTTTGGAATGCACTCTATTTTACTTATCATTTCTTTATGAAATCACGTCTGCAAGAAATGTCGAATATAAAATTAGAAGCAAATAGAAATGAAATTGAATTAAAGAATTTAAGATCGCAATTGAATCCTCATTTTTTATTTAATTCTTTAAATAGTATTAGAGCGTTAATTGAAATTGATCCAAAAGAAGCAAAACAATCATTAACTTCTTTGTCAAATTTATTACGAAAATCGTTGATGCATGGGAAACAAAATTTAATTACAACATCTGAGGAAATAGAAATGATTTCCAATTATTTAGAGTTGGAAAAAATACGTTTTGAAGAACGACTAAAGATTACATGGTTAATTGATGAATCATTACATGATTTTTTAATTCCGCCTTTTTGTATTCAGATGTTAGTTGAAAATGCTATTAAACATGGGATTTCAAAATTGATTAATGGAGGGGAAATTCAAATAAAAATCGGTCAAACTGAAGATAAAGTGTTTTTCATAGTCGAGAATACGGGAACTCTAGGTTCCGATAAAGATTTAGGAATAGGTATTGAAAACACCAAAAGAAGATTAGCCTTACAA
>CALPUT020000111.1 GCA_943326825.2 Chryseobacterium gleum
ATCGATAATTCTTCAGGTCGAGTAAGGATTGTATGGATACCATTTTGAGAAAGTTCTTGCGCAATACGTGACTTAACAGATACCATTTTCTCCGAAACAACCGTTTTGTAAATATCTCTTGTTGTTTTAACCGGTTGATAAGCCATTTCTTCTAGCTCATTGTTTTTAAAAAACACAACAACCAATACATGTTTTTGATTGATTTTACGTAGTATCGGTAAAGCTCTTCGCATTGCAAATTCTGTTTCGAAATTGGTATAAAGAATCAGCATCGAACGAGTTTTAATCGTTTTACGAATGGATTCAAATAACAACTCAAAATTGGCCTCTTTGTAATGCGTTTTTTGATTGTAAAGCAATTCCATAATTCGGCGTAATTGACCTTTTACTTTTTCTGCAACCAATTGCGATCCAATCTTATCAGAAAAAGTAATTATACCCGTTTTGTCTCCTTTTTTTAAGGTGATATTTGAAAAAACAAGTGCTGAATTTATCGAATAATCTAACATCGAAAGATTATCAAATTCAACTTGCATCGTTCTACTTTTGTCGATGATACAATAAATATGTTGCGATTTTTCTTCTTGATACTGATTGACCATCAAGTCGCGGCCTCTACTCGTGGCTTTCCAATTGACCGTTTTTAATTCATCTCCTTGAATGTAGTTTCTGATTTGTTCAAATTCACTATTATTTCCTAAACGACGGATTTTTTTAATTCCAGAAGAAGTTTTTTGCTGCTGAAACACCATTAATTCGTACTTCTTCATTTGTTTAACCGATGGATAAACACGAATTGTTTGTTTGGCTGAAATATCAATTCTACGACTTACTAAACGAAAAACTGAACTAATAATGAAAAACACATCTTGAAACTCATATTCTCCTCTCCTAGTTGGAGTGAAATTATAACTGAATTTTTTACTTGAATTTCCAGATAATAAAGCGGAATATTCTTTTGATCGTTCTTGTAATTCAACTGGGTAACCTTCTATTAAACGAAATGAAATCGGTTGAGAAAGTAAATTTTCAACCATTAATTCAACTTCATTGGAATCGCCTAAATTCAATCGCTCTTCCATTTTTCTTTGAAAATGAATAGGCTGTTTGTTCATGAAAACAATTAAAGCATCCAATATCGTAATTCCTATAACCGCTAAAAATCCAACTTTTGCCCAAAAAAAGAGAAATGGGACAGCGAAAGATGTAGCAAATAACAACACAACAATTCCCATCAAGAGAAAGAAAAATTGTGTTAGATATATGGACTTTAATTTCATTTAATATTATCTAGGAACTTCAACCGTTTGAACGATTTCTAAAATTACATCTTCTGTTGTCAACCCTTCCATTTCTGCTTCTGGAGTTAATACAATTCGATGATTTAAAACGTGTGGTGCCACAAATTGAATGTCTTCTGGAGTCACAAAATCTCTTCCTCTTATTCCAGCAATTGCTTTAGCTGATCGAAGAATGGACAATGAAGCTCTAGGTGATCCACCTAAATGAATTTTACCGTGACTTCTTGTTTTGTGAATAATATTTGCAATGTATGAAATCAAATGATCTTCAATGATAATTTCCTCAATCACATCTTGAATTTTTTTAATTTCAGTCGCTGTAAACACAGGCTTGATTTCATCTAAACCAGCTGATTTAATAGTGTTTTTATAACGATGTAAGATCTCTATTTCTTGTTCTAACTCAGGATAATCCAATTTAATCTTAAAGATAAAACGATCCAATTGTGCTTCAGGTAAGTTATATGTACCTTCCTGATCTATTGGGTTTTGAGTTGCAATCACTAAGAAAGGAAAACTCATTGCGTAAGTGTTTCCATCATATGTAATTTGTCTTTCTTCCATTACTTCAAAAAGTGCTGCTTGTGTTTTTGCTGGAGCACGGTTGATCTCATCAATCAAAACAATATTTGAGAAAATAGGTCCTTTTTTGAATGAAAATGTTGAATCCTTCATACTGAAAACAGTCGTCCCGATAACATCTGAAGGCATTAAATCAGGCGTAAATTGAATTCTTGAAAAATCAATCTCCAGTGCTTTTGACAAAACTTTAGATGATAATGTCTTCGCTACACCAGGTGCCCCTTCTAATAAAATATGTCCGTTTGAAAAAATACCGGCAATTAATAGTTCAACCATTTCATGTTGACCGATAACATATTTTCCTAATTCCTGACGTACGTTGTTCACTTTTTGAGCAACCCACATTAAGTCTTCATTTTTACGCTCAAAACCAAAATCACCCTCAGGAGCTGAAGGAGTATTTTCAGTTGTGTCATTTACATTCGAAGCTTCTTCTTTTGGCATGTAGGAAGCAAACTCATTGTTTTCATTTGTTAATTCATCACTCATAATTATTCAAATTTATGAAGGTTTGATATGTAATTTTGGAAACTACTTTTGTCGAATCGACTCATTTCCCAATAATTTATTTTAATAATTCTATTTCCTGAAAAAGTAATCAAAGTAGCCGAATTTCCATTCACTGCGTCTACTAAATCTTCCCAATTGTACATTTTCTTTTTACCAGAAATAGGATAGAGAATTAATTGATCACTTTTAATTTCTACTAACGGTTTTTTCAATTGTAAAACGGCAATTGTTATCCAACTAATTCCGATAGGCCATAATAAAATCCCCATTCCTATCGATTGAGTTAAATAGTAGAAACCAACTAATATCATCATGATGCCGAACAAGATTAATAACATTGGTAACCAGATGATTCGATTAAAAATACGGTCTTTTTTCTCAATCCGATTCAATATGAAATTAGAAATAATACCCGTTTTAAGATAAAACTCACGTTGTTGAGTCGCTACATTGGCAATGTAACGTTCGTCTACATTAAACGATTCTTTTGTTTCAATTAATGCTAATAATTCTTTTAATGATTCTATTGAAACATTACTTTTTTCAGCCAATAATCGAATTTCACGATCTTCATTTCTTCTCGTTAAATCAATGTAAAAATGCTTATGAATCGCATGATAAAAATTCTTTCTCTGGACTTTTAAAATACCATAGGGACTATGATTTTGATAATAAATAGATGCAATCGTATCAGCAAAAGCAGTTGTCATGTTTCGTTTTGGAGGAATCATAGGAACCACTGGACGCATTCTCTTCGCTCTGAAAATGATGAATAAAATAAATCCTAAAATAACCGTTAACATTGCCCATAACAAAGAAGGATTTTTGAAGAACAATTGTAATAAACTGTCGTCTTTTTTAGAGTCTTTTCCTTCATTTACAGAGGTATTTTCCTTTCCTTCATTATCCATTTTGCGACCCAATTCTAACCAATAGACATTTCTTTGTTTTGAGAATTGATTGATGGTAAAATTCGAGTAATAAAACCCATCTTTACTTAGAACTTGATAGTTAAAATATAACTGAGGATTAGCATGTAAAAATATGTGTCCTTTTCCACGTTTAATTTTTATGAAATTAGACATTTCCATAAATGAAGACAATGATTCGAAACTAGAATCAACCAAAGCATCATTGACAAATGCTTCCCACTTCGTTGCTAACGTATCTGTTTGATGAATGTTGTACATCGTATGCTTACGGTTATTTGCAAATACAACGATACTGTCCGAATAATCGTAATCAAAATCAACATAATTAAAGAAACGATCGTATAAATTGGACGTCAAATCATAGAAACTAATCATCAGATCTGAACCATTTTCAACGTCTTTTAAAATCGTATCAATTTCCTTATTCAATAATTGAAAATCTTGACCGATAAAGATATAAGTTGATTTCTCTTTTTTATTTATTAACGAATCATAATCCGACCATTTATTGATCTTTTTCACAGAATGGTTAGAATCTAAATGAGCCGTTAATATTTCATTAAATAAGAATAATCCATAAGGATCTTTATCTTTTAGTTGGTATTTTCTTTGCCAATTGTTTGATCTGAAAATTTGAATCTTTTTAGGTTTTGAAATACCATCAACAGCCCATAATAAAAGGACTATCAGCAGGGAAAACCCAAGGATAAGCGCTATTTTATTTTTACTACTTATCATCTTTTTCGATTAATTTATAGTAGTTCAATAAAACAGGTTGGATTTCTTCAAAATCACTTTTAGAAAGTTGGTATTCACCATACCAAACAAGATCATAAATTCGAACACACTCTTCAAAAAGATGACTGTTCGATCGGCTTTTCATTTCAAGAATATAACTGTAATTCGTTTTTTCTTGTTTCCATTTAATCCACCCTTTTTTGATCAATTCCTTTAAAATAAAATTAAAGTAAATTCGAACGCCTTCACGATAATCTTCCTTTTCAAGTGCACTTTCTAATAAAAGTTCCAATTCTGTTTTGGAAATAATCGTTGGATTCCAATTCTTATCAATGGATTGAAGTTTCAATTCTTTCTCTGAAGGTTTGGCATTTTTAATTAACTGATATACTATGAAAATCGCTAATGCGAAAAGAACCAAAATCCCTAAAACTTTCCAAAATCCATCTGAAAACAAAATTTCTCTATCAATATTATAATTAATAGGATCAATTTCAGGCATATCTATTTCGGGGGAAAGCACATCTGGATCATATGCTTCTGTTCCATTTCCTCCTCCTCTGCCATATCCTTCTCGCCTATCTCGTTGAATTTGTTCAGGTTGATAATCTATGCCTTCATAGGGAGTTGACTGTTCCTCTTCTTCAGTTTCATCGATTGCTCCAGGCGAAGAGGTATACCAATCTGACGGACCGTTATATTTCTCTCCTTTTTCGTATTGAATTGATTTTTTTTCTCGCTTCCAAACAGAAATCTTATCTTCTTTCTTATGTGTTTGAGCATAAAAATTGAATGACAATAATAGGGCGATATGGAAAAACAAGAACTTAATCAAAATCAACTTCTGTTTCTTGGTATCTATTTCGTTTTCCAAATTTCTCAAATTGCTTTTTCAAGCCAATTGCTTCTGTTTTTTCTAATTCAGAATAATAACTAAACATTGACGCAATAATAATCAATGGTAAAATGCCAAACAAAAATAAAATGTAAACCAATTGACGAACAATATTAGATATCACTAAATAATCCGTCGTATAAATTTTAGCTACTCGCTTTACAAAATCAGCAGCCATATCTAATAAATCATTAGAAACGATTGGTTGTTGTGTCCATTCGATGTAAATGCTCAAAACAAAAGCAAACGGTTGTGCGATTATGGCCACAAAAAGTGATAATAATATCAATAATAGAAGTGAATTTCCGTATTGTTTTCTACTGAATAGCAATCCTTTTTTAAGTCTAACTTTAAATGTACCTTCACTTAATACTAAACTCGGGCTTATCAGAAGTAAAAATGGGATTGCGATAATACCAAAGATCATTGCAATCCATGGAATAAAGAAAAGAATCCCATAAATAACAACTGTTCCTAACCACGACATTAAAAAATACTTTCTTAAGAACTGAAAATAACTGCGCCATGAAAAAGCTGTTTTTAACGTTTTTAAACACCAAAAAACAGCAGCGTTAAACAACGATAAAATGAATGTCCAACAAACTAAAACAACAAAATCTTGACTATTTTTCAATCCTGTTCCAAACATTATTTGCAATTGATACGACCAATCAAACCAATGTTCTGTTTTCATTTCTTGGTAATGATTCACATCTTGCAAATAGATTAATATCGCAGAAAGCGGCAGAATAAATGCAAAAATGATTTTACCTAATTTAAAAAACTGAGTACTGTAAAAACGAAACGTTTCAGACACAATTTCACCAGTATTTCTAATTTTATGAAAAACAAAATTCGTTTGACTTGGAACAATTTGAGTGTCCTCAACATCAATTAATTCTGGATATTTTCGTGCAACATAAAGCGGATAAAAAACATAGAAAAATAAAATAATTCCAAACGAAAGTAGAATCAACATCCATTTTGTCCAGTCTTCTAAATCTTGATAATTTGCTGTTACAAAACTCTCTAAAAATCCTGCAATAATGATAAATGGAACTATACTTAACATGATTTTCAAACCTCTTTTCGTAGACAATTGTAACGATTGCATTCTCGTATAACTATCTGGAAAAAGCCAGCCATGACCAGCGGTTAAACCAGCTCCACCCGCTAATACAATACTTGAAATTTCAAATGCACCATGAATCCAAACCCCTAAAAAACTGGTGATTAATAAGCCTTTCATATAAAAGAAATTTTGAAAAGCTCCAAGCATTACACCGTTTGAAAAAAGTAAAATATGTGTTCCGATGGTAAAGAAAAAACCTACAAAAAAGATCAAAAAAGATACTTTTAAATTATTCGTCGTAATTCTAATAAACATTTGAAGTTGATCTTCATCGGCATAAACGCCTAGAGGATTTCCATTTTGGATATTTTCATTCGTCATTCGAATATATTCATCACCCAAAACGATATTCGAGAAATCAGGAATTAATTGGGAAGAAATTACGCCAATCGTGACATAAATCAAGAAACAAATAAAAGCGAAAATCAGATTTTTTCGAGATCGATAAATCTCTAATGGCAACGAGGTTTTCCAGACAGAAATAAACTTTTTAAATGTTTCTCCTTTCTGTTTATGAACTCCTGAATAAACCTTTTGGGCTAAACCATTCAAATAAACACGAACCGTTCTTCTTTTGTAAAATGTCTGCGCATAACTCAAGTCATCCGTAATATCCATATACAAATCACTCAACTCTTCTGGGTCACTTACAGATGAAGAAGCGGCACGTTCAAAACGTTTCCATTTCTCTTTATTTTGTTCTATGAATGAGGTTTCTTTCATGTTTGGTTAGGATAAAGATATAATTTTTATGGAAATAGTCGTCAGGCTTCGATACATTTCTCCTAGCGTCGAAACACTCAGCCAGACGATTTGTTATTCTAGTTTTCCTAACAATGATTTCATCTGAGAAATGGCAACTTGATTTAATTGTAGAATTCGTGAAGATTGTGGAAGATTTTGTTGGGACGAATTGCAATTCGTCCCAACGCTTGTTCCTTGGAAATTGAAATAGGGATTAAATTTTCTTTGATTGAATCAGTGTGAATTTTACAATTGATTTTGGAGATGATGCGCTGAACGTTCCAAGTTAGGTTCTTTTGACTGTTTTCTTCTTCTTTAAGACGTTGAAATTCTTTAATGAGAAATATTTTGAATTAAGCACTTATCCACATTCCAAATTCAAGTGCGATATCGGGATGAGCATAAGTCCCTCCATATCTTCCGGATTTGGATATGATCCCGATAGAATTTGTTTTATTTACCCATTCTTTCACACTTAACTTTTAATTATTTAAACCCGCTTTACTTTTAATTATGGCAAATTCGCAATAATTAAAACTTGGATTAAAAACACTTTCCCAAATTCCAATAAATTCAACAGTATTTCTATTTCTCAACCAATCCGAAATGAAAAAATCTCCATCTTTGGATTTAATCATATCTGTCAATGAAATATAATCTAGGTTGTCTTTATTAACGATTGAAATTTCAATACCCAAAACCTCAATTTTCTTATTCGATTTAGCCATAAGTTAGTCTTTTCCTATTGAATTTAGGAAAAAAGTTCATTTCTGGCAAGGAGATTTTAGAATAAAAGTTGGTCGTCAGGCTTCG
>CALPUT020000112.1 GCA_943326825.2 Chryseobacterium gleum
AGGCACGAAATCTTTGCGTTCAAAACCACAATAAATAACAATATCTTTTTTTATGTCTTTTTCAATATTTACTCCTATCCTTTCAACAAAAGTCAATTTATCTAATAGGCCGGTTCTAAATATTGTTCCAAAAGTTGAACCAACAGAAGTTGCAGTAGGCGATTGTCCAATTTGTTCTATATCATAACTATAAAAAGCAGTTATCATTCCTCTTTTCTTAGGAGTAATATTATAACGAATAGAACCACCATATTTAAATTTCTCATCAAACGTACCATAGGCTACTCTGCCTCCTATTTCAAGTCTTTTTGAAAAATTATTGGACGTTCGAATAGATAATGCAAATCTATTTTGTTCAATTGGGTTTCTACTATACAAACCGCTTGCTTTACCAATTTCAAATTTACCAAAAGGATAATAACTCGTAGAAGCAAAATAAGTCATCTTCTTCATCGTTTTAAAAAGAGGTAGATTATTTAATGTATCAATCATCTCGTTGATTCCACTCTCTTGGACTGATAATGGAATATGTCTATTTAAATTCCAAAATTCTTGATTTCTCATTTTTGCACTATCGAGAATCTCTACAGTAAAGTCACTTTTGTAATATTCATCTTCTTTAGGTTTGTTGATAATATAATTTTTTCGTGAAGCTGTCTTCCTTCCTATCAAACCATTTAAACCTGAATTTTTAGTGACTTTTATATCGGCTAACATTCGCTCATAAACCAACATCCAAACTTCTTTAGCTACTTGATCATATTTTTGCTCAAAATAAAAATCTTGAACAAAATTCATGTTTGCACCAGGAGATATTTTTGCTTCAATTGATTTCACAGCATAAGTTGTATCATGAATCCACATAACTCCTTGAAATGTCAGATCAGAACTTCTTTTAGGTTTAAAAGTTAATTTATAACACCACTTATTATCTATAAAAGTTGAATCTTCAAGGTAAAACCGATAAAAAGTTCGTGCATAATTTGCTAAAGGACTAATAAATGACTGATTAAATAATTTTATGGAATTATCATAGATATTGATATCTACATACATATCCCCCAAAAACTGATTTAATTGCAAAGAAGTAACCCCAGAAATATAAGTTGCAGACATTATTTCTCGCTTCTTTTTTGGATTATTCTTATAATAAAACTGAGAAATTGATTCACTTAAAAGCGCTGGAAGAAAAGGTTTTTGCTTTGAAGAATCTATGTATTCAGATAAAACATCAAACTTTTCAATCATTGCTTTATCCATTACATTTCCCCCAACATTATCAATATCTAATTGAACTTTACTATATAATTCATATTCATAAGCATCTAATTTTTCTTTATTGTTTATATGCTTATTTGCTACAACTCTTTTGTGAAGTGTTGTAGATGGAAACTCATCTGGTGGTAAAATTTTAACCTCTTCTATTTCCTCTTCTTTAATTAATAAACTTGCATTTATTTCTTGTGGTTTATCCAAAGTAACTTTCACAACTTTTCGTTTGTAACCAGAATAATCAAAAATAAGAGAATCTGTTGCGTAATATGTTTCTATAATAAAATAACCATTTGTATCCGTTTCTGTTCCAATTTTAGAATCTTGAAATCGAACAGTTACAAAAGGAAGAATCTGATTTGAAACTCCATCTTTAACAATACCGTAAACTTTCGTTTGTTGGGCAAATGAAAAATTTGTCACAAAAAGAAATACAAAAGTTATTCTAATCAGCATGCTTATAATTGATTCGTAATAAAAATAATCATCGTTTTTTTAAACAACGTATTATTTCTCATTCTTTTTGTTTTTCTCTACTCGAACAGCAACAATAATACCAATTTCATAAAGCACGATTATCGGAATGGAAACAATTACCTGACTCAATATATCAGGAGGTGTAATTATAGCTGCTAAAATTAATATCCCTACAATAGCATGCTTTCTATATTTACGAAAAAAATCTGCATTAATAATACCTAATTTGGCTAGTAAATATGAAACTACAGGTAACAAAAACAATAACCCTGAATAAAAAACAGTGGATATAATCGTACTCATGTAGGAGCTAATAGTGAAGATATTTTCGATTTCATTACTAATTTGATATGCTCCAAAAAACTGTATACAGATTGGGGCAACAATAAAATATCCAAATAAAATTCCTGTAAAAAAGAGCAAACTAACATAAAACACAATTCCCTTAGCTACCGATTTTTCATTAAACTTTAAACCTGGCTTTACGAATGACCACAACTGATAAAAAACATATGGAAAAGCAAATATAACTCCCCCTAACATACTCATCATTAAAGCATATGAAAACTGACCTGACACAGTAGTACTCTGCATTTTAACTGGTATTTCTTTCATGCACAAACCAAAATATTTGCACATCAATTGAAAACTAATAAAATTAGATTTACTCATTGCTAAAAAGATATTGTTCATAATCCATTGTTGGTATGACCAAATCAAAATAGCAAAGCAGATAATTGCTACAGAAGACTTAACCAATCTCCATCGTAACTCTTCTAAATGGTCCAAAAAGGACATTTTTTTTTCTTCTTCCATAAGTTCGTCAAAGTTAATCAAACCAAATTAAATCTATTAAAGCATTTATATTTTAATTTCATATTTTATGAAATATTTTGAATTAAATTAACGTACGTTTTATTTTCAAAAAGACTGTTTTTTTTGTAACTTCGTGGTACTATAGACCAAAAACTAGGTTAAGCAACTAATACACAAATAAATGGCTAAGGATGATTTAAAAATTGCATTGCGAAAATTTTTCGGTTTTGACAGTTTCAAAGGAAATCAAGAAGATATTATTACAAATGTATTAGACGGAAATAACACATTCGTCATCATGCCTACAGGAGGCGGTAAATCAATGTGTTACCAATTACCAGCTTTATTATTAGATGGTACAGCAATAGTTGTATCTCCTTTAATTGCATTAATGAAAAATCAAGTTGATTCTATCAGAAGTGTAAGCAATAATGAAGCCGTTGCACATTTTTTAAATTCATCACTCACTAAAGGAGAAATAAATAAAGTAAAACAAGATGTTCAAAGTGGAATCACAAAGTTATTGTTCGTCGCACCAGAATCTTTAACAAAAGCAGAAAATATTACTTTTCTAACTTCAGTTAATGTTTCATTTTTCGCAATTGATGAAGCACATTGTATCTCAGAATGGGGACATGATTTCAGACCTGAATACCGCCGTTTAAGGGAGATATTTGAAAAAATTCAAGATGTTCCAGTTATTGCATTAACCGCAACTGCAACACCAAAAGTTCAGTATGATATTCAGAAAAATCTGAATATGTTGGACGCTACAGTTTATAAATCTTCTTTTAACAGAGATAATTTATATTACGAAATCCGCCCGAAAAAAGAGGTTGAAAGAGAGATTATTAGATACATAAAATCTAAAAAGAATAAAAGTGGAATTGTTTATTGTTTAAGTCGTAAAAAAGTAGAAGAAATTGCTGAGTTGCTTCAAGTTAATGGTATTAATGCATTAGCTTATCATGCCGGTTTAGATGCTAATACTAGAGCTAAGCACCAAGACATGTTCTTAATGGAAGAAACATCTGTAATTGTTGCTACTATAGCTTTTGGTATGGGGATCGATAAACCTGATGTTCGATTTGTAGTTCATCACGACATCCCTAAATCTCTTGAAAGTTACTATCAAGAAACTGGAAGAGCTGGAAGAGATGGTGGCGAAGGAGAATGTTTAGTTTTTTACAATTATAAAGACATTGAAAAATTAGAAAAATTTCTTCAAGGAAAACCAGTTGCAGAACAAGAAATTGGTAAACAACTTTTAAACGAAATGGTCTCCTTTGCTGAAACATCTGTCTGTAGAAGAAAATTTATACTTCACTATTTCGGAGAAGATTTTGATGACGCGAACTGCCATGAATACTGTGACAATTGCAAACATCCAAAAGAAAAAACAGAAGGTAAAGAATATGTTAAAATGTTTTTAGATGCTGTATTAGAGTTACAAGAAATGCAGAAAGGAAAACATTATTGTGCTTATTTATCAGGTAATTTAACTGCAGAAATCAAAAACTATAAACACGATCAACTTGAGAATTTTGGAATTGGTAAAGAAAAAGACGAAGTTTATTGGAATGCCTTAATTAGGCAAGTATTAGTTTTTGGCTTAGTTTCAAAAGACATTGAGTCCTATGGGATACTAAAATTAACAGAAAAAGGAAGGGAATACATTCAAAATCCGACTTCTTTTACATTGGTTAAAGAACATGACTTTTCTTCTTCTGATGATGCTGATTCAATCATTAATTCTGGAAATAAAGCAGGTGCTCATGACGAAGTTTTATATTCAATGTTAGTTGATTTAAGAAAATCGATTTCTAAACAAAAAAATATCCCTCCATTTGTAATATTTCAAGAACCATCTTTAATTGATATGTGTTTTCAATATCCCATTTCAATTGATGAATTAACAAATATTCAAGGAGTTGGAAATGGAAAAGCAGCCAGATACGGAGAACCATTTATTGCCTTAATTTCAAATTACGTAGAAGTTAATGAAATTGAACGTCCTCAAGATTTAATTGTAAAATCATTAGTAAATAAATCAGGTTTAAAAGTTCAATTAATTCAAAATATTGATCGCAAATTACCTCTTGAAGACATAGGTCGAGCACTAGGAAAATCATACGAAGAGGTTATTGAAGAAATTGAAGCAATTGTATCTTCAGGTACGAGAGTTAACATTAACTATTATATTGAAGATATTTTAGATAGTGAAAATCAAGATGAAATCTACGACTATTTTTCTGAAGCTGAATCTGATGATTTAACAGCTGCTTATCATGAATTTGATGGAGATTACTCTGAGGAAGAATTAAGATTAATGAGAATAAAATTTATGAGTGAAATGGCAAATTAAATAAATCTTTTAAACTAGTCCTAAAAATAATCTTACCAAAATTATCTATTTTTTTTTTAAAACGAACCGAATAAACTATAATTTAGTAACTTACAAGTAAAAAAAATTGTATGCATAGATTATTAGTGTTTTTCATATCGTCATTTATTTTTTTTGGTGCTTTTTCTCAACCACCAACTGCTCAATTTACAGCGCTTCCAATTTCAATATGTTTAGGTGAAACAGTCTCTTTTACAAATACCTCTGTTGCAGGCAATTCTCCGATAGTAAGTTATAATTGGAATTTTGGCGATGGAAATTCTGCAACAACTCAAAATGCTACACATACATATACTGCAACAGGAAGTTTTACTATTACACTTGTCGTAACAGATCAAAACAACTTAGTTGATTCTGAAGTGAAAATAAATTATGTAACCGTAAATCCAAATCCGGTTAATCAATTTACAGTTACAAATAATGGATGTATACTTCCTGCAAACGTAACTTTTACAAATCAATCTTCAGTTGGAACAAACTTTTCATATGCATGGAATTTCGGAAATACTCAAACATCTAATGTCCAAAATCCACCTGCTATTTCTTACACAAATACAGGAACATTTAACGTAAACTTAATAGTAACGAATACTTCAACGGGTTGTCAAAGTTCAAGTACAACTCCAATTACAATTTCAACATTTAATTCGGCTTTCACAACCCAAGATTCAGCATGCGTTGGAAGCACAATTAATATTACTGACAACTCTTCTTTAGGTGTAAATTCATGGAGTTGGAATAGTGGAAATGGAACAAATTCAAACATACAAAATCCAAGTTTCACCTACAATACACCTGGTACATTTACAATTACTCTATCATCACAAAATACAAATACGGGTTGTTCAAGTAACTCAACTAAACAAATTGTAATTGTCCCACTTCCAAATCCTACTTTCACCGCAAACCCGACATCAGGTTGCGCTCCCTTAAACGTAAGCTTTACAAATTCAAGTTCTTCTGGTTCAAATTTTCAATGGAATTTTGGAGACGGTTCAACTTATAATGGTCAGAACCCACCCGTTCATACTTATACACTAAATGGTAATTTCACTGTAAGTCTAACTTCAACAGGAATATATGGTTGTATAAATACTAATTCACAAAGTAACTTAATTCAAACTATTCCACCAACTGCTGATTTCACTTCTCCAATCGTAAATGGATGTAGTCCAGCATTAATCAATTTCACAGACAATTCTTCATCTGCTGACCCTATTGTTAGTTGGATTTGGGACTTTGGTGATGGAACTACTTACAATGGTCAAAATCCACCCTCTCACACTTTCACTTCAGGTCAATACAACGTCTCTTTAACAATTACTACCCAAGGTGGTTGTTCAAATACTATTTCAAAACCTAATTTTATTCAAATCGGTTATATTGATTTAGTGAATTTTACATATTCACCTTCGATAGAATGTGCAAAAACTCCTATTAATTTTACTGATTTATCAGTAATTAACACGCCACATTTACCGACCGAAGTCAGTTATAATTGGGGGTTTAGTGATGGTGGAAGCGCAAGCTCTCAAAACACTACGTACTCATTCCCTACTGATACAGGATATTTTGATGTTCAGTTAATTGTTACATTTAGAGGATGTCGAGATACACTTAAAATTGATAGTGCCATTTATATCAAAGCGCCTATCTCTTTGTTTACTTCTGCCCAAAGTTTATATTGTAACCTTCCTTTACCTGTCAATGTTTCCGTAAATGACAATTCAATAATTGGAAATATAAGTGATAGCGTAAAAATGATTTGGAGATGGGATGATGCACTTCAAACAGATTCAACTCTAGAGAATAATGTTCTTGATAACAATGGAAATGGTAATTCTAGCTTCACTTATAATTCCTATGGAACTTATAATGTTAAACAAGTAATATACAATTATACTACAGGCTGCTCTGACAGTACTATACAAGTAATAAATATTTCAGAAACAATCCCTGATTTTACATTATCAAATGACTCAATATGTAAAAATAGCTTATTAACTTTAACAAGTACATCTACTTCTTCTCATCCTTTTGGTACTTTTAGTTACAATATGGGAAATAGTCAATCAACATCAGGCAACCCTGCAACATATTCATATTCAACTGCTGGTAATTATAATATTACACTCACTGCAACAAATAGCGTTGGTTGTGCTGCTACTAAACTTTTCTCTGGTATAACCATTTTAGAGTTACCTTTTGCTAGTTTTACGCCTTCTGCATTGACAGGTTGTGCACCCATAAATATCAATTACACAAACACTTCTCACCCTCAAGGTAATGGCTATCCAGGATTACTTAGTTACACTTGGACATTTCCTGATAATTCTATTCAAACTACTACAGACATAGCAACAACAACAAATTACACAATTAATACACAAGGAACATTTACTACAAAACTAACTGTAACTGATAGTTTTGGATGTGTATCTCCTTTAGGAAGTAATGCTATTAACATAACAATTCCAACACCTAATTTCACGATTGATAGTGTTTTATGTAATCACGTATTAGAGAATGGAACAAATACTTCAACAGGCACAAATCCATTAAGTTACCAATGGAATATTGACAATCAAAATACATTAAATACAGTAAATTTCGCTAATAATTTCAATGACAATCTTTCAACAATATATCAAACTCA
>CALPUT020000113.1 GCA_943326825.2 Chryseobacterium gleum
ATCCCAACGTTCAACACGCTGTACACCTTCTACTTGCTCAAACTTACCCATTAATTGCTCTAAATGTTCAGTATCATAAACTAGCACTTTAATGCGACCTTCAAAGACTCCATCATTCGTTTCAAATGAAATAAATCTCATATCTACATTGTGTTGAGTTGAAATAATCTCTGTTAATTTATTTACTAAACCAACACTGTCAATTCCGTATAATTTAATTGCCGCAATACGTTCTGTTAAGTCTTCTTTTCTCCATTTTGCCTTTATGCATCTTGCAGCGTTTTTAGACATTAAATGGATCGCATTTGGACATGTATTTCTGTGGATTTTAATTGCTTCATTGTTTGTTTGAAATCCAAAAACCTCATCTCCAGGAAGCGGATTACAACAACGCGAAATATGATAATGAATATTTTTATAATTATCTCCAATAATTAAAGTATCATTTTTTTCAAAGACCTTGGCTTTAGGATCGTTTTCAACTAACTCTTTTTGCGCAAAAGAAGGGCCTTTTTTCTCATAAATAAGAAGTCCATTTTTCTCTTCTATCTCACGTATTCTATTTAAATCAATTTTACCTTTAGCTATTCTAAAATACATGTCAGTTGCATTTGCATATCCATAAAAGCGTTCAACTATACTTATGTTTTCTGCTACAACTTTTAAATTAAATTGCTTTAATTTACGCTCTAAAATTTCTTTTCCATCTTGAGAAATTACTTTTCTTTGTTCGTTTAAAGCATTTTTTATTTTTTGTTTTGCTCTTGCTGAAGTCACCATTCTCAACCAATCATCAACTGGTTTTTGCTTTGGTGATGTTATGATTTCTAATTGATCTCCACTGTGCAATGCATAACTCAAAGGAACTAATCGATTGTTTACTTTTGCACCTATACATTTATTTCCAATATCTGTATGTAAATCGTATGCAAAATCCAAAATTGTTGATCCATTTGGAAGAACTCTCAAGTCTCCTTTTGGTGTAAAAACGTAGATTTCTTCTCTAAATAAATTCAATTTAAAGTCATTAACGAAATCCATAGCGCTTCCGCCTGAATTTTCCATCAATTCTCTAACTTCTGTTATCCAACGATCGAATTTACTTTCTTCAGAATTAGATTCTTTGTATTTGTAATGAGCTGCTAATCCTTTCTCAGCAATTTCATCCATACGTTTAGAACGAATTTGAACTTCAACCCATTTTCCAGTTGGAGACATTACAGTTGTATGCAATGACTCATAACCATTCGCTCTTGGAGTAGAAATCCAATCTCTTAAACGATCTGGACTTGGTTGATAGAAATCCGTAACGATACTATATATTCTCCAAGCATCTGGTTTTTCTAATTCAACTGGTGTTTCAACAATAATTCTAATTGCAAAAATATCATATACCTCATCAAAAGGGACACCTTTCGTGACCATTTTACGGTGAATAGATGAAATTGATTTTGTTCTTGCCTTTATTTCAAAGATATAACCTTCATGTAATAAAGCCTCTCTAATAGGATTTGTAAATCGACGAATAAATCGATCACGAACTAATTTAGTAGTCTTTAATTGTGATTCAATATTTCTATAAACATCCGGATCTGTATACGATAATGCTAAATCTTCCAATTCACCTTTAATGGAATACAAACCTAAACGATGCGCCAAAGGAGCATATAAAAAATTTGTTTCAGAGGCAATTTTTAATTGCTTATCAGGCTTCATTGAACCCAATGTTCTCATATTGTGTAACCTATCAGCTAATTTGATTAATGCCACACGAATATCGTCTGAAATTGTTAAAATCATCTTACGGAAATTCTCCGCTTGAATCGAAACATTTTCATCAAAAACCTCTGGAATTTTAGTTAATCCGTCAATGATTAATCGCACTTTTGGTCCAAATAAATCCTCAATATCTTGAAGAGTAATATGCGTATCTTCAACAGTATCATGAAGTAAAGCACAACAAATTGAAGTTGCACCTAATCCCATTTCTTCTGAGCAAATTCTCGCAACAGCAATTGGGTGATAAATATATGGTTCGCCAGATTTTCTTCGCATGTCTTTATGCGCATCCACTGCCACATCAAAAGCTTTACGAATCATTTTCGTATCTTCTTTTGATTTGACTTTTGCTGTACGCATCAAACCTTTGAAAGCATTTAGAATTTCTTTTCTTTCTTTTTCTAAATCTATTTCTGAAAAACCATTTACTGCTTCACTCATACTTCAATTATTTTGCTGGTAATATTTTTGCTTTTACTTCTCCAAATCCAATTCTAACATTGTCTTTTGTACTAAATCCTCTCATAATCACCGTATCGTGATCTAAGATGAATTTACGTTCACTTCCGTCATTTAACGTTAATGGTTTTGTTCCTTTCCATCCTAATTCTAACATAGAACCATATGAATTTGGCGTTGGCCCTGAAATTGTACCTGAACCCATTAAATCTCCACAACGAATGTTACAACCATTCACCGTATGATGAGCTAATTGTTGCGCCATATTCCAATACATGTATTTAAAATTCGACTCACAAATCAAAGATTCCTCTTTATCTTCTGGTTGAATGTATACTTCTAAGTTGATATCATACGATTTGTTTCCTTCAAATTCCAAGTAACTTAATACCTGTGGATTTTGTACTGGTCCTTCAACTTTAAATGGCTCAAGCGCATCTAAAGTAATGATCCACGGTGAAATTGAAGAAGCAAAGTTTTTCGCTAAAAAAGGTCCTAATGGGACATATTCCCAAGATTGAATATCTCTTGCTGACCAGTCGTTAAATAAACACATTCCAAAAATATGATCTTCTGCTTCAGCTGTAGAAATAGAATCTCCTAATTGCTTACCATCGTATGTAATAAATGCTGTTTCCAACTCAAAATCAACCATTCTACTTGGAGCGTAAATCGGATTTTCTTCAGGATTTGGCTTAATTTGACCTTTTGGTCTGTATATATTCTGACCTGAAAGAATAACTGAACTAGCTCTTCCGTGGTATCCAACAGGAATCCATAACCAGTTTGGTAACAATGCATTTGCAGGATCTCTAAACATCGTACCAACATTTGTAGCATGCTCTTTACTAGAATAAAAATCGGTATAATCACCTATTTGAACTGGCATTTGCATGATCACACTTCTATTAGGAATCAAAACCTGTTCTGCATGATGACTATTTTTTTGTAATTCATCTATTTTAGCATCCAATAAATGAGATATTCTATTTCTCAATTCACGTGTTGCCAATTTTCCTTTTTTCATCAATCGATTCAAATTATCTGTATCGAAATCTTCTAAATCAAAAGGTTGATTATCTAAATAACCTAAAACATGAAGTGTTTTTAAATCTAAAACATGTTCACCTATTCTCACACCTACTCTACAAGTCAATGAAGATGTTCTAAAAACACCAAATGGTAGATTTTGAATAGGAAAATCAGAATTTTCGGGAACATTTACCCAAGTTTCCAGTGACGGATTATTTGCTGCGATCATTTTTATGAATATATGATTATAAAATAAAACATAAAAGACAGAATATTCATCTGTCTTTTACAATATACAATGTAGCTATAATTTATTTAAACTAAATATTTTTTATAAAAAGATGAATAAATTGACGTTAGAGTTCAACATTTTCAATCTTTAAATGAATATTTTATGACAAAATTAAACATTGAATCTAAAGTGAAGAATATCTCCATCTTCTACAATATACTCTTTTCCTTCAACTTTAAATTTACCAGCATCTTTGCATGCATTTTCAGAACCTAACGTTGTGAAGTCATTGTATTTCATAACTTCTGCACGAATAAATCCTTTTTCGAAATCTGTATGAATAACGGCTGCTGCTTTTGGTGCTGTAAAACCTTTTCCAATTGTCCAAGCTCTTACTTCTTTTACTCCACATGTAAAGTAAGTTTGTAAATTCAATAAAGAATAAGCTGAACGAATCAAACGATTAACCCCTGGTTCGTCTAATCCTAATTCTTCCAAGAACATTTGACGTTCGTCATACGTTTCAAGTTCTGTAATATCCGCTTCTATCTTTGCTCCAATAACTAAAACTTCAGCGTTTTCATCTTTAACCGCTTCACGAACGATATCAACGTATTTATTTCCTGTTTTAACAGAAGATTCATCAACATTACATAAATAAAGAACTGGTTTTGTTGTAATCAATTGAAATTTATCAACGATTTCCATTTCTTTTTCGTCCAATTTCAATGTACGAATAGATGTTCCTTGCTCTAAAACTTCTTTGATTCGTTGACACAATTCGTTTTCTTTCAAGATTTCTTTATCTCCTGATTTTAAAACTCTTGCTAATGTTGAAATTCTTTTTTCTACAGATTCTAAATCTTTTAATTGAAGTTCAATATCAATAATTTCTTTATCTCTTACAGGATTTACAGATCCATCAACGTGAATAATATTTCCATCATCAAAACATCTTAAAACATGAATAATTGCATCTGTTTCACGGATATTTGCTAAGAATTGATTCCCTAAACCTTCTCCTTTTGAAGCTCCTTTCACTAAACCAGCAATATCAACTATTTCCATTGTAGTTGGAACAACTCTTTCAGGATTTACGATGTTTTCTAAAACTTCTAAACGTGGATCTGGAACTGTAATAGTACCAACATTCGGTTCGATTGTACAAAAAGGAAAGTTTGCTGATTGCGCTTTCGCATTCGACAAACAATTGAACAAAGTTGATTTCCCAACATTAGGAAGTCCTACAATACCACATTTTAAAGCCATTCTTCGTAAATTTTGAATGCAAAGATAGGAAAGAAATGGAAATAAATTTTGGATTTTGGATTATGAATTTTGAATTCGAGCTATAATTCAAAATCAAAAATTTAAAATCAAAAATTATTATACCTATTTTTATTCAAAAAAAAGAAAATGATCATTTTATACATCTTAGCTCCAATAGCTTGTTTATTCATGTTAATCAACTTTGTTGGATTATTTTTTCCGCGATTAACTCGTATTCAGAAATCTATAATTATCAACGAAAAACAGGAAGTCATTTTCCAGGAAATTGTTTCACTAAACAAATTTGTAACTTGGGATCCTTGGTCAAAAAGAGATCCGAATATTCAACAATGTTTTGATGGAACTGAAGGACAACTAAATTCAAAATATTCTTGGAAAGGAAATAAAGAAGTAAAAGAAGGTTCTATGACGATTGTTAAAATTGATCAAAATGAATTTGTTGAACACGCTTTAATTTTTGGAAAAGGAAATTCAAATAGAGCCATTTTTAAATTGACTCCTACTGAAAATGGAACACAGGTAGTCTGGGGAGTTGAAATGAATATGGGTAAATTCCCAATGGGGAGAATTATCGGCGCTCTATTAAAAGGAATGTTGAGCAAAGATTTTATTCAAGGATTAGAACAATTAAAAGCTAAAGTTGATACTACAAATAAATAAATCATGAAAATTTTATTTTTATTTCTTTCAATAAGTATTGTTTCTTTTTCTCAAAATAACGATTCTACCTTCATTCGTAATATTTACAATAAAGCTTTAAGCGAAGGCAAATCCTATGAAGATTTAAGAGAATTATGTAAAAAAATTGGCGCACGACTATCTGGTTCTGCTGAAGCTGAAATGGCAGTTCAATGGAGTAAAACCAAAATGGAAAGTTACGGCTTTGATAAAGTTTATCTTCAAGAAATCAAAGTTCCACATTGGGAAAGAGGTACAAAAGAAGCTGGTTGGATCAAAACTTCTAAAAATGAAATCATTAAAGTGAATTTATTGGCTCTAGGTGGCTCAATAGCAACAAATGGTTTACTTGAAGCAGAAGTTATTGAATTCAAGCACATTGACGATTTAAAAAAAGCGAAAGCTTCTGATGTAAAAGGAAAGATTGTGTTCTTAAATCAACCGATGAATGAAAAAGAAATCATCACTTTTAGTGCTTATGGCGGTTGTTATGTAATAAGAGGGAATGGAGCAATTGAATCTGCAAAATTGGGAGCCGTTGGTGTGATTATCCGTTCGCTTGGTTTACCCGTAGATGAACATCCACACACTGGCTCGATGCACTATGAAGATAGTATTCAAAAAATTCCAGCTGCTGCAATAGCGACAAAAGATGCAGATATATTGTCAAACTATCTTAAAACATCAAAAGTTCGATTTGCATACGAAATGGACTGCAAAAATTTTCCTGATGCCGTTTCATATAATGTAATAGCTGAATTAACAGGTTCAGAAAAACCAAATGAAATCATCACTTTTGGAGGTCATTTAGATTCTTGGGACACTGGAGAAGGTGCACATGATGATGGAACGGGAGTCATTCATTGTTTAGAAGCTTTAAGAATATTAAAAACATTAAACTATAAACCTAAACATACATTAAGAGTCGTTTTCTTTATGAACGAAGAAAATGGAAACAAAGGCGGTCAAACGTATGCTACTTGGTCAAAAAATCTAGGTGACATTCAAATTGCAGCAGTTGAAAGTGATCGTGGAGGTTTTACTCCAAGAGGATTTGAAATCGATGGAAATGAAAAATACTTAAACCTGTTACAATCCTTTGCTCCTATTTTTAAACCTTATGATTTACATATTTTTGATAAAGGTTATGGCGGAGTAGATATTGGTCCATTAAAAAAATCGTTTGATGGAATTCCTTTATTTGGTTTTGTTCCAGATTCTCAACGTTATTTTGACTTTCACCATGCTCCTAGTGATGTTTTTGAAAGTGTAAACAAACGTGAATTAGAACTCGGTTGTGCTGCAATTGGATCTTTAGTTTATTTATTGGATAAAAATATTTCATTTTAATTCATTGAAAATTAGATTAATTAAGAATTAAATCAAAAAAAGTTCATTTTTTCAATAAAAACTCTTGCAAATCCAAAATAAGTATGTATCTTTGCAACGCTTTAAACGTAAGGCAAAACAATATTTAAGATTCATTTTTGAATATTCGATTGTAATCGAAAAGTCGTAAGACTTACAAAATATTGGTTTGGTAGTTCAGTTGGTTAGAATGCCGCCCTGTCACGGCGGAGGTCGCGGGTTCGAGTCCCGTCCAGACCGCTTTTAAAGTATAGCTTATATGGCTGTAAGCTTAGAAACCCTAATAGAGTATCAATTTCTATTAGGGTTTTGTTTTTTATATAACTTTCATTTGACACATGGAAAACTTTTACACCTATATCATCTACAGCGAAGTCTTTGATAAATATTATAAAGGATTCTCTACAAATCCTAAACAAAGACTTATACAACACAATCTTGGCGAAAGTAAATTCACTTCTAATTTTGGACCCTGGAAATTAGTGCATGTTGAAATTTTTAATTCAAAAAAAGACGCACTTATTAGAGAGAAAAAATTAAAAAAATACTCGAAAGCGCAAATTATTGAATTATCAAACTCACAATTAAATAAAATTAATGAACTAGGTTAGAATACCGACCTGTCATCCCCAAGAGACTTGGGGACGGGTTCGAGTCCCGTCCAGACCGCTTTTAAAGTATAGCTTATATGGCTGTAAGCTTAGAAACCCTAATAGAGTATCAATTTCTATTAGGGTTTTGTTTTTTTTCACCTATTTACCATTTGTTAATACA
>CALPUT020000114.1 GCA_943326825.2 Chryseobacterium gleum
CCTCAAATGTATTTTAATGCAACAGGAGGAGTTAAATTAAATGTAAATGATAAAATTACGATAACACCAGCCTTCATCGTAAAATATATGACTCCAGCACCTATTTCAATTGAAGGAACACTTCAAGTTGAATACAAGGAATGGTTATGGGCTGGATTATCTTATAGAAATACAGATGCAATTGTTGGAATGATAGGGCTTAATATTAATAAAAAACTTAAATTTGGTTATTCTTATGATTATTCAGTTTCTCGTTTGAATCAATATTCAACTGGGGGACATGAATTAGTTTTAGGAATTATGTTAGGAAGAAAATAAGAAGTATTTAAATTATGAAAAAACAACTATTACTATTAACTTATATTTTAATCATAAGTATAGGTGCAAACGCTCAATTTTATGATATTACCGAACCACAATTATTGAAAGGTGAAGTTAATACAGGTGCAGATGAGAGTATGCCGATTTTCTCTAAAGATAGCTCTATACTTTATTTTACACGTTCATTTGACGCAGAAAATACAGGCAAAGAAAATGATCAAGATATTTGGTTCAGCAAGAAAGACAATTCTGGAAATTATGGGAAATGTGAAAAAGTTCCAGGTATTAATAATAAATTTAAAAACTCAATTTTCGGAATAAGTGCCGATGGGAATACAATTTATTTGTTAGAAGCATATGAAGGGAAAAAGGATTTAATGAAAGGTTGTGCAAAAGCAACTAAAAAAGGAAAATATTGGTCAATACCTGAGCATGTAAATATTCCAACATTAGATATTGAGGGAGATTTTTATGGTTTTCATGTGAATGAAGCTGAAACATTTATGATTATTTCATACAAAGGACCAACTTCAATTGGAGAAGAAGATTTATATGTGAGTAAAAAAGAAGGTCAAGCTTGGGGAGCACCTATTCATTTAGGAGCTTCATTAAATACAACAGGATTTGAAATTTCACCTTTCCTATCAAAAGGAAATGATACGTTATATTTCTCTAGTAATGGTTTAGGTGGATTAGGAGATGCAGACATTTTCTTTTCTGTTCGTTTGGATGACTCTTGGACAAACTGGTCGACTCCAAAAAACTTAGGAGAGAAAGTAAACTCACCTAAATTTGATGCTTATTTTATTGTATCAGGTAATCAATTATTTTGGTCTAGTAATAGAGCGGAAACAGCGAGAGATGATATTTATTTCGCAAATAAAATCCCAACGCCCCCATTATTGGCAAGTGCAGTAGGAAAAGATGTTACTATTTTTCAAGGAAGAGATGGTAAAATTGATTTAACTCCTTCTAAAGGAGTTGCTCCATATACATTTAAATGGTCAACCGGTGCCACAACAGAAGATGTTGAAGGATTAGAAAAAGGTGATTATACAGTAGTTGTTACAGATGCTTTTGGTCAAACAAAAGAATTAGCTGTTTCTATTAATGAACCAGATATCAAAGCGGGAGATAATATTGCAGCTATGTTAAATCCAGAAGTAATCGTATATTTTGATTTAGGTGGTTGGTCAATTCGTCCAGATGCTGCATCTGAATTGGATCGTATAGTAGCATTTATGAACGAACATCCTAATATTGTCGTTGAATTAGGTTCACATACTGATTGCAGAAGTACTGTAGCATTTAACCTTCGTTTATCTCAAAATAGAGCAGCATCTTCAGCAGCTTACATTAAAGCTAGAATAAAAAACCCAAATCGAATTTACGGAAAAGGGTATGGAGAATCTAAATTAAAAGTGAATTGTCCTTGTGAAGGTCTAGTTTTAACAAACTGTCCTGAAGATCAACATCAATTAAACAGAAGGACAGAATTCATTATTTTATCAAATGACAAAAATAAAATTCCAAAAGCGGATAACATTACTCCACAAATTGTTGATTATAAGAAAAATCCGAAATTGAAAAATCTTTCTGAGTCTGTTGGTAGTACTTCTACTTTCGTAGCATCACCAATAAAACCATTGACAGCCCAGCAAAAAGAAGATTTACAAGCAGGTTTTTATATTGTTCAACCTGGTGAAACATTATTTAGAGTTCATAAAAACACCGGAGTTTCTGTTGAAACGCTTAAGCAATTAAATTCTTTGACGAATAATGAAGTTAAAATAGGACAAAAGTTATTGGTTAAATAAATCAAATACTAGATTTTTCAAAAAAAGCCTTGAGTAAATATTTATCAAGGCTTTTTTATGTTTGTTAAGTTTTGAATATTATCTTGGACTTACGAAATCAGCAAATTTCTCTTCAATTTTAGAACCAGTATATTCAGGTGTCCAGCCAGAAGTATCGCTGAAAATTCTGATTGCTTTTACGAATGGATTAATTTCACCTGCATCAAACCAATGTTTTGTGCCTGTTGGAACAGAAATCAAATCACCTTTTTCACATAATAAATTAAAAATAGGATCTTCATTTTCTAAATTAAACCAGAAAATTCCTTTACCATCCACAAAAAAACGAATTTCATCTTCAGAGTGAGTGTGTTCTGCTAAGAATTTTGCTCTGATTGCATCATAATTCTCAGTCAACTTATTTATTGAAATTACATCAGCATCTAGATAACCTCCATGTTGCATGAATGGTTTTAGATCTTTTTCATAAGCCTTTAAGATTTCATCTTGTGTTGCTGTATCTTCAAAAATAACATCACATTTCCATTGGTCAAAATAGACTCCTCGTTTATTCAAAAAAGATTTTATTTCTGTAGCCTCTGTAATTTGAACTCCAGTTGAAGGTATACTTAAAATAGCCATATACTTATAATTTTTATTCCAAATTTAATTACTAATTCTCAATTTAAATCCTTTTATTAACAGAATTGAATTTTTCTTTGCTTCAATTTCTCTGTTTGAATACTTAATTTCTATAAAAAATAATACTTTTGCAGACCAAATAAAGAATAATAATTTTTTAAATACATAAAAATGAAAGAATCAGTAGAGAAAATAGTTGATGCAATGGCAAAACGTTTTGTGTCTCATCCTTGGCATGGTATTGAAATGGGCGAAAAAAGTCCAGCAATTTTAAATGCGTACATTGAAATTATTCCTGCTGATACAATCAAGTATGAAATAGATAAACCTTCAGGACATATCATGGTGGACAGACCTCAAAAATTGTCTAACAATATGCCATGTTTATACGGATTTGTTCCTAAAACTCTTTGCGATAAAAAAGTTGCAGAATTCTGTAACGAGAAAACAGGAAGAACTGATATCGAAGGAGACAATGATCCATTGGATATCTGCGTTTTAAGTGAAAGAGGGTTTTTACACGGAAATATTTTATGTGAAGCAAAAGTGATCGGTGGTTTGAGAATGATCGATGGAGGAGAAGCTGATGATAAAATTATTGCTGTTTTAAAAGGCGACCAAGCTTATGGAGATATTAATGATATTTCTGAAATGCCTAAAATGGTTATTGATAGAGTAAGACATTTCTTTTTAACTTATAAAGATTTAGACGGTGGAGCGAAAAATGTTGAAGTAACTCACGTTTATGGGAAAGAAGAAGCGTTTGAAGTAATTAAACGTTCATCAGAAGATTACGATGCAAAATATGGTAATGTAAATGAAAACTTGGTAAACGAGATTTTAGCTGCATTGAAATAATTTTAATTATTGAATATTAAATGCTTGTAGAAATTTGCAGGCATTTTCTTTTTTAAAAGAATTCAATAAATAATTGTTCATAACATTTTGTAGTATAAAATTAATTCCTATCTTTGTCATCCTTATTATAGGAAAAAATAAATAATTTAAAACAAGCTATATGTACGCAATTGTAGAGATAGCAGGGCAGCAGTTCAAAGTGCAAAAAGATCAAAAGATTTTTGTACACCGTTTAAAAGAAGAAATCGGAGCGAAAGTTTCTTTCGACAGAGTTCTTTTAGTAGACAATGGTGGTAAAATCAATGTTGGCGCCCCAGCTATATCAGGAGCTTCGGTTTCTGCAGAAGTAAATGATCACGTTAAAGGTGATAAAGTAATCGTTTTCCGTAAAAAGAGACGTAAAGGTTACAAGAAAAGAAATGGTCATCGTCAAAGTTTTACTACGATAACTATTACTGACATTAAAGCTTAATATTGAACTTCTTCTGCTAATTTATTATCAGAAGGTAAATTGAAAAACAATGGCACATAAAAAAGGAGTCGGTAGTTCGAAAAATGGTCGTGAGTCTGAAAGCAAACGATTAGGTGTTAAAATTTTTGGTGGACAAGCTGCTATCGCAGGTAATATTATCGTTCGTCAAAGAGGTACAAGTCATCACCCAGGAGCTAATGTTGGGATCGGTAAAGATCACACATTATTTGCTTTAACTGATGGTTTAGTAGAATTCCGCAAGAAAAAAGATAATCGTTCGTTTGTATCAGTAGTTCCATTTGAGACAGCTGAAGCATAATTGATTGCATTATAAAATTTAAAAGCGAGTCCCAATATGGTTGACTCGCTTTTTTTTTGCTTTAAATTTTGAAAGATATAACAAGATAATAATTAACTTAGTTCCCAAAAATACTTTTTATCATGCTCGAATTACAACGTATTCGTAACGAAAAAGAAGCTGTCTTAGAAGGCTTAAAAAAAAGAAATATTGATGCAACCGCAACAATTACTAAATTATTGGAAGTTGACCAAGAATGGAGACTTTCAAAAGCTGAATTAGAAGGTATTTCTGCAGAATTGAATCAAATTGCGAAAGAAATTGGTGATTTATTCAAACAAGGTAAACAAGAACAAGCAAATGCAGCAAAGTCAAAAACAGCTGATCTAAAAGAAAAAGAATCAACTTTAAAAACGAAAGTTGATGGTTTAGATGCTGAAATGACGCAATTATTATATCAATTACCGAATGTTCCAAATGAATTAGTACCAGCAGGTAAAAATGAATTGGACAACATTACGGTTTTGGAAGTTGGATCAAAAAGAATTTATGATTTTGAAGCAATTCCACATTGGGATTTAGCTAAAAAATATGATTTGATTGATTTTGAATTAGGAGTTAAAATCACTGGAGCTGGTTTCCCAATTTACAAAGGAAAAGGAGCGAAATTACAAAGAGCATTAATCACTTTCTTTTTAGAAGAGGCGGAAAAAGCAGGATATGAAGAATTTATTCCACCTTTAGTTGTAAATGAAGCAAGTGGATATGGTACTGGCCAACTTCCGGATAAAGAAGGTCAAATGTATTATGTGAATGAAGATGATTTATATCTAATTCCAACGGCTGAAGTTCCTTTGACTAATATTTACAGAGATGTGATTTTGCCATCTGAAGATTTCTCTATTAAAATGACAGGTTATACGCCTTGTTTTAGAAGAGAAGCAGGTTCTTATGGAAAAGATGTTCGTGGATTAAATCGTTTACATCAATTTGATAAAGTAGAAATCGTTCGTATCGAGCATCCTTCAAATTCTGAGAAAGCGTTAGAAGAAATGATTGATCACGTGAAAGGTTTATTAGAAAAATTAGGACTTCACTATAGAATTTTAAGATTATGTGGAGGTGATACAGGTTTTGCATCTGCTATGACATATGATTTTGAAGTTTATTCAGCAGCGCAAGAAAAATGGTTAGAAGTAAGTTCAGTTTCTCGTTTTGATACTTTCCAATCTACCCGTTTGAAATTAAGGTTTAAAACAGCTGATAAGAAAACACAATTGTGTCATACATTGAATGGAAGTGCTTTGGCATTACCAAGAATTGTAGCTTCATTGTTAGAAAATCATCAAACGCCAGAAGGAGTAATTGTGCCTGAAGCATTAAGAAAATATACTGGATTCGACATTATTAATTAAATTAAAAGAAACCGCTTTAATAGAGCGGTTTTCTTTTTTATTAAAAATCAAATCACTATTTTTATTCAATGTTAAAATATATTTATTTTAGTTTCTTATTGCTACTTTTCTCATGTTCTGATTTTGGAAAGTCTGGACAGTTAGATTCAATAGCGAAAATGACGAAAACGATAGATAGCCTTTCTATTGTTTTAGAAGAATATCCAATTGATAAAATTGAAGAGATCAGTTATGACTTCGCTCAAAAAGAAGAAAGAATTCAGTTGAATTTAAAATCAACAGACACTATTAATTTGGATCTTGGTAAAAAATTGGATGCGTTGAAAAAAATAAGATTTTCATTTGGTCCATTAAAAGAGATGAATGAAAAGTTACACATAGATTTTAAAAATGAATTGAAGGTTTTACATAATTTAGAAAATGATATTTCGAGTAGTAATGGAGAAAGAGTTAATTATTCTAAAAATGTAGAAGTAGAAATCAAAAAAGTAAATGACTTAAAAAATCTATTATTAACTTACACTAATAAAAGAGAAGAGGCAATAATCGTTTACGAAAAATATAAAATTGATTTAGAACAATTTGCAAATTCAATTTCACAGAATTAATAATATGAAGAATCTATTATTGGTCTTTAGTTTGTTTATTTCATTCTTGAGTTATTCTCAAGGTGAAACAGATCAGCAATTAGCTCAATATTATTATGGAAATGGTGAATTCGATAAAGCGTTAGGTTATTACGAGAAAATATTCGGGAAAGATCAAAATGGGTTCAACTTTAATCGTTATTATGAATGTTTGTTAAAAACCAATCATCAAAAAGAAGCTGAAAAACTGATTAAAAAACAAATTTCTTCCCAACCTGAAAACATTGAATTAGTAGTATTGTTGGCTGAATTTTATGAGCAAACAGAAGAGAATCAAAAAGCTGATAAAATTTATGAAGGCTTAATAGATGATATAAAAACCAATCCTATGATGGTGATTTCTGTTTATGACGCGATGAAACAAAAGAATAAATTAGATTATGCTTTAAAAGCGTTGGAGAAAGGTCGTAAGATTTTCAAAGACAGTTATCCTTTAAATGTTCAATTTGGTGAATTGTATTTTCTTCAAAACAATTACACGAAGATGGTTGATGAATATTTGGATTTACTTCAAATTCAGTCTAATTATCTAGAAAATATCGAATCTATCTTGTCTAAACAAATCGATTTCACAAAAGACATTTCTCCAGAATACGATATTTTAAAACAAAAATTACTTGAAAAGATTCAAAAGCATCCAGATGATATTATCTATTCGGAGCTTTTAACTTGGCTTTTCATCCAAAAGAAAAACTTTAAAGCGGCAATTATTCAAGCGCAAGCCTTAGACAAACGTATAAGAGGTGAAGGTAAAATGGTTTATGAATTAGGGATAATTTGCATCGAAAACAAAGAATTTGAAGCAGGAAGAAATGCATTCAAATATGTAATGCAATATGGACCTGAAAACATGTTTTTTTACGAAGCTGAAGGTTCTATCTTGAACAGTAGATATCAAGAAGTGACAACGAATCGTAATTATTCTGCAGAAGAAATTGCAAATACAATTCAAGAATATAAAACAGCCTTATCAAAACCAGGAAGGAAAAAGTTTAGTATCCCATTGATTATTGAATTGAGTCACATTGAAGCGTATTATGGGAATCAAGTGGACAGTGCAATTGTTCAATTAGAAGAAGCGTTGACATTTCCATCGTTGACAGATATGATGCGTGCTGAAATCAAAATGGAATTGGCTGACATTTTAGTTTTAAAA
>CALPUT020000115.1 GCA_943326825.2 Chryseobacterium gleum
ATCATTAATTCTGTTTTGCTTAAACGATTGATTTCTGTGAAGTATTTTTCATTAAAAGCATCTGATAAATAGATTTTTTTACCGATTCCTAGTACGCCATTTTTCTTTTGAAGTACGTGATTGTCAATCAATTCTTTTTCGGTTCCATATGTGTAATAAACACGATTTAACTCATTTTCCAATTCATCTGCAATGGATGTTTTCTTCAGGTATTCATCAAATAATTGAGAATATTGTTTATCCATTTGCATTAATTGATCTTCTAGTGCAACTAATTCATTATCTTTTTCTTGAATCTCTAATGCTAAACGTTCAACCATACTGTTTAACTCATTGATTTTAATGTTACTATTAAATACTTTTTTGCTTAATAAATTAATTTTGCGAGTATTGATTTCTCTTAATGACTGAATGGTTTTAATCTGTTCAATAATCCAATCTTTATCTTCAGATGTCAATTTTTCACCATCGGTTAAGGTTTTAATTTCGTTCTTTTTTAACTCAATCGTTGCTAAATTAGATTGAACTTCATCAAAAAACTTTAAAGATTCATCGATTATTAAATCCTTTTGTTGTTCATCGAATTTGATTTGTTTGATTTGACTTTCTAATTCAGAAATGCGTTCAGTATCTTTTGGATTCGATTTTGTAGGTGCTTCTTGACATGCAACAAGAACTGAAAGTAAAAAGGCATAAAAGAATATATTTTTCATAATGAACGTATTTTAATCAAATTTAACTCAATTCTTTCTATGCAAATTTTATCTTTGGTAAAATTTTTCAATTCAATATGTTTAAATCTTTTTTATCAATTGCTTTAGTAGCAAGTTTAAGCGTTTCTTTCTCTCAAAACGTGAGTTATAAATTAAGAATGTCTAAGCCCCAATCTCATTATTTCGAAGTAGAAATGCAGGTTTCGGATAACAAAGAAGCTCAATTAGAATTAAAACTTCCAGTTTGGGCTCCCGGTTCTTATTTGGTGCGTGAATTTTCTAAAAACTTAAATTTAGTAAAAGCTTATAATGAAGCTGGAATTGAATTAAAGGTTGACAAAAAAGAAAAAAACAAATGGATTGTCAATACCAATAAAGCTAAAAAAGTAACGGTTAAATATGAAGTGTATTCGTTTGAACTTTCAGTAAGAACAAGCTTTTTAGATTTAACACATGGATTTGTTAGTGGACCTGGTGTTTTTATGTACGTTGAATCAGCGAAAAAAAACAAGGGTACGTTAGAAGTCTTTCCTTATAAAGATTTTAAAGTAATTACTTCGGCTTTAGTGAAAGCGAATGAAAGTATTTCAAAAGATGGATCAACGCTTTATCAATTTGACAATTACGATCAGTTATTGGATTGTCCGATTGAAATTGGCAACCAAGTCGTATTTGATTTTAAAGCAGCTGGGACGGTTCATACAGTTGGGATTTTCGGAACAGGAAATTTTGATGTTGAATTATTGAAAAAAGACATGGCGAAGATTTGTGAAACTGCAACTGCTGTTTTTGGTTCAAATCCGAATAAAAATTACACATTCATCATTCACAATGTAACTGATGGACAAGGTGGTTTAGAGCATGTGAATAACACAACTTTAAGTGTCAATCGTTGGACTTATCAAGGAGCTGAATACAATGGTTTCTTGTCTTTGGTTGCGCATGAATATTTCCATTTATGGAATGTAAAACGTATTCGTCCAATTGAATTAGGGCCGTTTGATTACGATAAAGAAAGCTACACGACTTTATTATGGGTGATGGAAGGATTTACTTCATACTACGATGAATTATTATTATTGAGAGCTGGATATTACTCTGAAGAAACATTTTTAGCGAAAATGATAGGGAATATTAATTATGTTGAAGGTTCTGTTGGTTCGAGAGTTCAACCTTTGGCTCATTCTAGTTTTGATGCTTGGGTAAAAGGATATCGCCCAAATGAAAATAGCTCAAATACAGGAATGACTTATTATTCTAGAGGCGCTATCATTGCTTCATTGTTGGATGCGATGATCATTGAGAAATACAAAGGACAAAAATGTTTGGATCATTTCTTACAAGTTTTATTGGAGAAATATTACAAAAAATTAAACAGAGGTTTTTCAGATGTAGAATTTAAGAAAGAGTTAGAAAACTTTTTAGATACAGATTTAACGGATTTTTTCAATAAATACATCAACGGAACAGAAATTCCAAATTACAACGAAATTTATTCAAAAGTAGGAGTGAAGGCTGAATACACAGGTAATTCAATCCCATCATTTGGTGCGAATTTATCTCAAAACGGAAGTCAATTAAATGTGAAATCAGTTCGTGCTGGTTCTGCTGCTGAAAGTGCAGGTTTAAGTGCGAATGATGAAATTATCGGTTGCAATGGTTTCAGAGTAAATCAATCTTCATTTGAAGCAATGATTGCCTCTTTCAAAACAGATAAAGAGTTTAAAATTTTAATTTCAAGAGATTTAAACTTGTATGAATTAACGGTGAAATTAGCATACTATGAACGCCCTCAATTCAGATTATCTTTTATCAATGATGATAAAACAAATGTGTTGAAAAATTACATGTTTAGAAAAAAATAAGAAGCAGGAAATAAAATTAAAATATAGCTTAAGAAAAGTGTTTTTGATCAAAATGATGTAAACGAAATTATCGAACGAATTCATAAATTGACACCAGAAACTCAACCTTTATGAGGTAAAATGAGCGTTGGACAAATGTTGTTTCATTGCAGTGTGGTATATCAATTTGTATATTCAGATAAACATCCAAAGCCTAATTTATTTATGAGCTTAATATTAAAAATGTTTATAAAGAAAATCGTAACTGGAACAAAAGAATACAAGAAAAATAGTCAAACGGCTCCTGCTTTTGTGATTACAGACAAAAAAGATTTCGAGTATGAAAAACATCAGTTAATTGATTACATCAACCAAACATTAGAATTAGGAAAAGCGCATTTTGATGGTAAAGTTTCTTTGTCTTTCGGTAAAATGAATGGTCAAGAATGGAACAATATGTTCTAAAACCATTTAAATCATCATTTAGTACAATTTGGAGCTTAAAAATATTGATTATAATATTCGAATTTAAAGGAGGTTAAACTAATTCGATGTCTTTTTTTAGTAACTTTAAACAAAAACCAATCATGAAAGAATTATACATTACGTTTTTGTTCTCAATCTGCTTTTTGTTTTCGTCTTTTTCACAAGTTTACAACGAGAAAGATAGCACTTATTATAACGATTCGAGTTATGTAAAAGTGTATAACGGGACCATGATTCACTTTTTCGAAGAGTCTAATAAAATGAAAAGCCAAATATCAATCATTGATGGAAAATGGCACGGCGAAAAAACAGATTATTATGAAAGTGGGGAAGTTGAACGTAAAACAAATTATATCAATGGTGTTCCGAATGGTACAACCTATGTTTATCATGAAAATGGTGTTCTTCAAGGTCAAACAAGATATGAAAATGGAGAATTGAACGGTGATTGGCTTCAATATCATCCAAATGGAAAAGTACTTGGAAAGGGAAAGTATATAAAAGGTAAAATACACGGTGATACTATTTGGTATGATCCAGAAGGAAATGTTTCAAATTTTTATAAGATTGAGTTGAAGTGGTAAATTAATTATAAATTAGTTTCATTTTATATTATTAATATTTCTTAAATTATAAATGGGGATTGTTCAAAAAGAAGCTTTAAATACAACTATTTTATCCTATATTGGATTAGTTATCGGTTATATAAACAAAGGCTTTTTATTTATTGTTTTTTTATCTACTGAACAAATAGGTCTTGTAAATCTGTTACTTTCTGTTGGTTTGCTTTTTGCACATCTTTCAAACTTTGGATTAATAAATGCAGTCTGGCGTTTTTTTCCTTTTTTCAGAAATGAAGAAAAAGACCATTATGGATTTTTAAAAGGAATATTAATTAAAGTAATAATAGGAGGTTTTATTTATGCAATTATTGCTTATGTCTTGAAACCAGAAATTATTTATTTATACAAAGAAAAATCAGCATTATTTGTAGATTATTTCTTTTGGGTAATACCAATTGGATTAGCGAATGTGGTTTTTTTGATTTTTGACATGTTTCTAAGAGGATTAAATAAAAATACTATTTCAGTAATTTCTAATGAGTTCTTTCATCGCTTATTAACAACTTTATTAATTCTTTTATTTGCTTTCAAATTGATTCATTTTGATCTATTTGTGGTTTTATTTTCTATTTCGTTTTTTTTGCCAACACTTATTTTATTTGTTCATCTAGTGAAAATAAAAGAATTGAAGTTTAAAAGATCTTCGGCTAAAATATCTAAAAAATTTCAGCGAATTGTTTATTCGTACAGTATATTTAGTTATTTAAATTCTATTGGTTCAGTTGTTATTGTGACGATGGATGCAATGATGATAGCAGTTTTCTTAGGTTTAAAAGCAACTGGTGTTTATAGTACAATTTTATATTTAATCAATGCATTACAAATACCTATTCGATCAATCATGAGGGTAGGAACTTCATTAGTTGCAAAGTATTGGAAAGAAAAAGATATGGTAAAAATGAATGAATTATATGTTAAAGTTAGTTCTATTTCATTAATTATTTCACTATACACATTTATGCTTGTTTGGGTTAATATTGATCATATAATCTTTTATCTGCCCAAAGATTTTAAAATTGCTGGAATTACTTTTTTAATTTTTATGATTGGAAAAATGATTGACATGTATTTTGGTTTAAATGGGATAATTTTCATAACCTCTAAAAAATACAAGTATGATATTATTTTTACCACAATTCTATTATTTGCAGTTTATTTCATGAATTTATTTTTAATACCACACTATGGAATTCTAGGAGCTGCAATTTCTACTTCTTTTGCTATAATTTTTTATAACGTTGGTCGGTTAGTTTTTGTATGGAAACTTTATAGACTTCAACCTTTTGAAAAAAATCAATTTAAAATAATTACATTATTTTTAGGTGTAATTTTACTATTTAAAATATTACCAGTATTTCAAATTCATCCAATACTTTACAGTTTTTTAAATTGTATTTTAATAACTGTTATTTTTATCGGCGGAATTATACTTTTTAAATTTAATCATGATTTAAATTCATATATAAATAAGGTAACATTTAAACTTCTGAAAAAGGAATTTATTTCTAAATAAAAAAAAAGCTGGTTAAATTGAATTAACACAGCTTCTAAACAAACAAATAAAGTTAGCAGAAAGCCTTAATTGTATAATTTTTTTATTTATACATTTAGAGCAATCTATAATAAAATAAAGTAGTAGTAGTAATTTTATTATAATCTCTTTTCTTCAGTAAATCAAAATTAATAACTAATTTCTAACTGAATTAAAGTAAAAAACAAAATCGTGTTCCGATTGTATAAAACATGTTTTTGAATGAAAATTTGAAATTATGAAATAGAAAAATTAATATTTAACTATCCTTTACGACTTCTTTTTTTCTTTTTATCTTCTTTATTATCAAAACGTATTCCACCTACTAATTTTATTGAATAGAATGTTTGATTATATTTTAAACTTGAATAATTGATTGATTTATTGTCAAAATCAGTAACTACAAAAACAAAAAAACGAGGGATTGAATATCCACCAATAAAACGAATATCTAATCTTGGAGCTAGACCTAAGAATGAACGTTGATAATTGTCAATAGTGTAAAATTTGTTTTGTATTACTCCTCCTAAACCAAGTAAACCTGTAAATTGCCAATTGTTAATTCTATTTCCAAATGCATAACCTGGTATTATACCGAAATCAAATGCTGAATATGCTGATGCTTTTGTTTTACTATTTAATGAGTCATATAGTATTGTAGGAATAATGTTATTTGAACCATTACCAACTCCATAGATATTTAAAGTGTTTTTTATATACCAAGTATGAACCCTTCTTGTGAAATGTGCTGTCTTTCCTCTAACAGCTTGCATTTTGAAATGTTTATTATGAAAATACCAAGCATTAATAGAGAAACTTACAGAGTTAATATTAGGTTTTATTTCATTTGGATTCTGAATATTATAACTAGAATCCCATTTGTAAGAATTTTTAATGACATAACCTTTATAATTTCTTAAGTCTACATCACAAAACATTTTTTTTATTGTAAAATCGAATCCAAGATTATAAGCGGTTGTTTTTCCATATTTAATTTCATTATGATCAGAACCAGGTAAGGCTAAACTTAATCTAAGAGCAAACCACTTATAACAAACACCAAATCCAACAATTGTTTTATAATTATTTCTATATTTTAATTTTTCATATTTATCTTGATTATTAAATTTTATAGAAAATGGGGCAGTAGTATATCCAAAATCAGAATACACAACAATTTTGTTCTTATATACTTCATATGGTAAAGAATCACTTTGTGAAAAGTTTGGTTTACCAATCAGAATAAAGACAATAAAGGTAAAATAATATTTAATTTTTAATTCGTTCAAGGTTTAATATAAATGCATATTCTTTAGCAATTTCAATTCGTTCATTTGACCTTCCGGATCCTCCACCATGTCCAGCATCCATATTGCAATCAAGTAACAAAGGTAAATCATTTGTTTTAAAATCTCTCAATTTCGCAATCCATTTTAAAGGTTCCCAATACTGCACTTGTGAATCATGATATCCAGTAGTAATTAGCATAGCAGGATAGTCCATTTTTTTTACATTATCATAAGGAGAATAACTTAACATGTACCAATAAAATTCTTCTTCATTTGGATTACCCCATTCTTCATATTCGCCTACTGTTAATGGAATAGATTCGTCAAGCATTGTCGTTACAACATCTACAAAAGGAACTTGAGCAATGATTCCTTTCCAGAGATAAGGTGCTAAATTTGCAACTGTCCCCATTAATAGTCCCCCTGCGCTACCTCCTTGTGCATAAATTCTATTTTTGTCACAATAGCCTTTCATACCAAGTGTTTCTGCAGCATTAATGAAATCTGTAAAAGTATTTCGCTTTTTTAAAAACTTCCCATTTTCATACCATTCTTCCCCCAAATATTTTTCACCTCTTATATGTGCAATTGCATAAATAAATCCTCTATCAATTAAACTTAAACGATAGGCTTTAAAAACATCAGGAATGGTAATTCCATAAGAACCATAACCATAAAGCAATAGTGGTGATTCCTCCATTTTTATTCCTTTTTTGTAGACTAAAGAAACCGCAATTTTTTCACCGTCATTGGCCGTAATCCAAATTCGTTGAGATTCATAATTTGAAGGAGAAAAAGTTTTGTCTAATAATTCTTTTCGAAAAAATAAATTACTTTTTTTCTCTGTCAAATGAAAATTAAAGATGGAAGCTGGAGTAGTTAAAGAGTTGTAAGAGTAGAAAAAATTATCGGCGAAATAATTTTCATTCGTTCCAAATGCAAAGTAGAAAGTTTCTTCGTTAAAAGTTAAATATTCTTCTTCAGATGTTTTTAGATCTTTAATTTTAATTTTTTGTAATCCATTTTCACGTTCTTCTATAATTAAATAATTTTGAAGTAGTAATAAATTGTCGATAAAGCAGTTCTTATCATTTGG
>CALPUT020000116.1 GCA_943326825.2 Chryseobacterium gleum
CTTTGCTAAATAAATCTTCTGGTTTCATATTCTGTGTGTTAAAATTACTAAAAAGTTATTTCCGAAAATTTTTCGACCTCTTTACAGGGAGGTCAAAACTTTTCAGAACAACTTTTAGCTACTTACACACTTTATGAGATACTACCTTTTTATGAATCATATTTTACAGTTGATATCTATATCCAGTAAAACTATTTCAATCTATCTTTAAAAACTTTCTCAAATTTCTCAAGCTTAGGTTGGATTACCATTTTACAATAACCTTCCTCCGAATTATTTTTATAATAATCTTGATGATAATTTTCTGCTATATAAAATACTTTCAGAGGTTCAACTTTTGTTACAATTGCACTTTCATATACTTTGTCTTTGTTAAATTGATATATTATTTCAGTCGCACTTGTTTTTTGATTATTGTTCGAATAAAAAACAATAGATCGATATTGAGTCCCTATATCTGCTCCTTGTCTATTTAATGTAGTTGGATCATGAACTGTAAAAAAGACTTTGAGTATATCTTCAAAGTTAATAACGTCTTTTTGATAAACAATTCTTACAACTTCGGCATGATTAGTTGTTCCGCTGCAAACTTGCTTATAAGTAGGATTAGCTATCCAACCTCCTGAATAACCAGATTCAACTGAGACGACTCCTTTCAATTCCTCATAAACAGCTTCAACGCACCAATAACACCCACCTCCAAGTACAATTGTATCTAATTCTTCTGCATTTAGAGAGCTTAAATAGCTATCAGGTTCAAAATCGAGCGCAATTGAATTCATACAATAACGTTTTCCAGTAGGTTCAGGACCATCATCAAACAAATGGCCTAAATGACCATTACATCTGCCACATAGAGCTTCAATTCGTCTCATGTTATAGGTGTTATCTTGCTTAAAAACTATACTTTTTGGACTTTTCTGTTCATAAAAGCTAGGCCAACCGCAAGAACTTGAAAATTTAGCATCTGATTTAAATAATTCAAATCCACAAGCAGCACAATAATAAGTTCCCTTTGTTTCAGAATCCCAATATTTACCAGTAAACGGTCGCTCAGTATCTTTATGTCTTGAAACTTCGTATAAATCTTCTGAAAGTACTTTTTTCCAAATTTCGTCTGATAACATTAGCTTAGTAGTATCTGTTCGAGAATAATATGGATTTTTTGAATGCTCGCTCTCATTTTCTGTAATTTCTGAAGATTGTCCACAAGCTACTAATGAAATGAAAATCATTAATAATTGTGAAAGTAAAATAATTTTAGATCTCAAATGCATCGATATAATTTTAAACTTTAGGTATAAATACGAAATATAATTAGAGTTATTTATAGTATTAACAAAAATTAGTAAATAAATCGATTACAAGTAAGCTAGATATTACAAGTCACTTCAAATCGATATTCGTATTTTTACCTCAAATAAATCAGATGTCAAATAAAATAATTCATATTATTGGAACGGGACCCGCAGCTTTAATGGCAGGAACTCAATTAGCTCTAAAAGGATATGAAATTCATTTTTACGACCAAAAATCGGCACCTGCTCGAAAGTTTTTAGTTGCAGGTCATGGTGGATTTAATTTAACACACTCCGAAAATATTGAAACGTTTATTGAAAAATACAATCAACCACAAATTCAGAGTGTTGTAAAACAATATACAAATCTAGATTTTATTTCATTTATAAAATCAATGGGGATAGAAACATATATTGGCAGTTCAGGTAAGATATTCCCTATAAAAGGTATTAAACCAATTCAAGTACTTCAAGTTTGGGTAGATTATTTAAAATCTTTCAATTGCCAATTTCATTTAAATTATAAATTAATTGATTTCGATGAGAATAAATTAATTTTCATCAATGGCAAAGAAAAAATAGAAGTTAACTATGAAAAAGCTATTTTCGCTTTAGGAGGCGCATCTTGGAAAAAAACTGGATCAACTGGAGAATGGATTGAGATTTTTAAATCCAAAATGATACAATGTATCGATTTTGAAGCAAGTAATTCAGGTTTCGAAATTGAAAACTGGGAAAATAATATAGATTTAGCGGGATCAATTTTTAAAAATTGTAAATCCACCTTGAATGAAATTGAAAAATTAGGGGAAATAGTACTTACAGATTATGGGATTGAGGGTAGTCCAATCTATTTTTTAAATAAAGAATATAGGAATCATCCTAATCAAGAAATTTCGATTGATTTAAAACCTTCTAAAACAGTTGAAGAAATTCAATTAATCTTAGAAAATACTAAAAATCATTCGGAAGGATTGAAAAAATTAAACTTTTCAAAATCTACTCAACAGTTCATAAAGCGAAATACGAATAAAGATGTGTTTTCTTCTTCTGAACAATTAAGTGCATTTATAAAATCAATTCAACTTAAGATTAAATCATTACGACCAATAGATGAAGTGATTTCTACTGTTGGTGGTATTTCTTTTGAAGAACTTAATTATGATTTTAGCCTAAAGAAAAATCCAAACATATTTATTTGCGGCGAAATGCTTGACTGGGATGCTCCAACTGGAGGATATTTAATTCAAGGTTGTGTTTCGAGCGGATTTATAGTTGGTAATAACATTAATTAAATTATAGTCGAAGCTCTATACAATTTCAATTCTTCCCATGTTACTAAATCGCCTAATTTTTCTTTAAGAGGAGTTAATGATAATTCATTATAACCATCGAAATAATCTTCTAATTCTGAAATGCGTTCTTTAGTCATAACATCTGTTAAATCAATTTTCTCTAATTGAATCAATTTAGTTAAGTGACCGTAAATAGTATTTTCTGATAATTGACGCATAGCCGATATTTCAGGAATCGTTTTTCCTTCTTTCACTAAATCAAGTGTTATTTCATAGGTGATTTTTTTCTCCTTTTTAATAGGCTTTTCTTTCTTTTTAGCAATTGTGATGATCTCTTCATCATCATCATCTAAGTCCAAAAGTGATTTATTTTGTCGCTTTTCATTTTTAATCAAAGCTAATTTTGTCACTTTGTAATTTTTGATTTCTTCGTTCCAAATTACTTCTTTTGTGATATTTCGACCAGCTAATGTTGCTTCCATGAATAAGCGCGCTCTCTTAAGCTTTAAGACAACTTCTGTTTGAAGTTCATCTAATTCCTCAAGCTCCTCCATTAATTGCTTAATTTTTGGCTTACGACAGATTTCATCCATCTTTTTCAAGGTTGAATAAACAATTCCATCTAAAATTTTATAGAAATAGGTATAAGCTGATTGAACACGCTCATGAAGAAATTCTAAATCTAATTTGGGTTGATGAATTAAGTTAGTTAATTGTTGTTGAAATTTTCGTGATGCATCTCTTGTATTTTGAATCATATTTACTTGATGAGCAGCCCAAGTCTTTTCAGCACCTTTTGTAGATTTAGATGGTGCATTTTTATAACTTATCTCATGTAACAACCATTGATCGATCAACTCTGTCCAATCAAAAGCTGACAGCAATTGTTTCAATAAATACATTCTCGATGCGATTTCTAAATTATTAGATAATATATCTGAATCTACTTTTTGATTGGTATAACTCACAACATCGGCATCATTCACTAATCCATTCATTCGAATTGGACTTGTTAAAACTAAACCATCTAACGAACGAAGTCTTGAAAGTGCAACATAAGCTTGACCAGGCGCAAAAACTTGAGATACATCTAAGACAGCTTTGTCAAATGTTAACCCTTGACTTTTATGAACCGTAATTGCCCAAGCCAATTTTAGAGGATAATGAGTAAACGTTCCAAGTGTCTCCTCTACAATCTCACCAGTATTATCTTCAATAGAGTAACGTATATTTTGCCATTCATATTTTTCAACCTCTATTGTTTTTTTCTCAGCTGGAAAATGAACATATATTTCATCTTTACCTAATGATTTGATGATCCCCATTTTACCATTGTAAAAACTTTTATCAAAAGACAAATCGTTTTTGATGAACATAACTTGAGCTCCAACTTTCAATTCTAAATTTTCATCAATTGGATATAAATGTTTTGGAAAATCATCGATTATTTCAGCAGAATAATTGTATGATTTCTCATCAAGAGTTGTTAAAGCTTTCGTGTTAATTTCATCTGCTTTATGATTATGAGTTGTCAACGTTATATATCCTTCATGTTCAGTAGAAACAAAATCTGGTTGAACAAATTTGTTGAGTATCTCAATATCTTTATGGGTAATCTTATTTTCTCTTAAATGATTTAGAACTTCTATAAAATTTTCATCGTTTTGACGATAAATCTTTGAAAGTTCAATATAGGTTAATGGCAGTTCTTGAATAACTTTTGAATGGAAAAAATAAACACCTCGATAATAATTTCTCAAAATACTCCATTCCTCAGATTTTATTACTGGAGGTAATTGTAATAAATCTCCAATAAACAATACTTGTACCCCACCATATGGTTGATTTAATTTTCGAACATTTCTAAGTGTCCAATCAATCGCATCTAATAGATCAGCTCGAAGCATACTAACTTCATCAATGATCAATAATTCAAGATTACGTATTAAGTTTATACGCTGTTTATTCATATTAAAATGACGCATTAAACTATCTTTCGTTTCCATTTTCATAGAATCTGTAAACTGTGGCGCAACATTAAAGTCCGGAATAAAACCACCAAATGGCAATTGAAAAAAAGAATGTATTGTAACGCCCCCGGCATTTAATGCAGCTATACCTGTTGGAGCAACAATTACAACTTGTTTAAAAGTTGAAGAAATGATCTTTTTAAGAAGTGTTGTTTTACCAGTCCCAGCTTTTCCAGTTAAAAAAACGGATTGATTTGTTTGGTTAATGAACTGCTCTGTAAAAGTAGCAGGATCGAGGTTATGTGTATTTTCCTTTTTCATATACTATATGAAGATAATGAAATAGATTAAATATTTATAGTAAAAATTAAAATACTTTACAAAAGGGCATAAAAAAAGCTACCCAATAAAGATAGCTTTTAAAAGTATTTTTTCTTATTATTAGTTATTCAATGCCTCTGCACCACCAACGATTTCCAAGATTTCACTTGTAATAGCCGCTTGACGTGCTTTGTTATATCCTAATGTTAAGTTTTTCTTCATTTCAGCTGCATTATCAGTAGCTTTATGCATAGCAGTCATTCGGGCACCATGTTCAGAAGCATTTGAATCTAATAAGCCTTTGTACAATTGAATTTTTAATGATTTTGGAATTAAATCATTAACGATTTCTTCTTTAGAAGGTTCAAAAATGTAATCTCCTGCGCTTTCAGTTTCAGTTACTGTAGATACTATTGGTAAAAACTGTTCAGTTTTAACTTCTTGAGCAGCTGCATTGATAAATTTATTGTAAACTACAACAATTTTATCAAACTCTTTATTTTTAAAACGCTCCATTAAAGATGAAGCAATAACTGCAGTATTAGAAAATTTTAAATCACTGAAAATATCTTCAACTGGAGCAATTTCATCATTTACGTAATAATGATCTGTTTTTTTGTATGCTTCTCTAATTTTTTTTCCAAGTCCTAATACTTTAACATTAAAGTTTTTGTATTCATCGTTGATTAAAAAATTAACTCTTTTCATAATGTTATTGTTAAAACCACCACATAAACCTCGGTTAGAAGTAACACCAACAATTAATACATTTTTAACCTCACGTTCTTCAGAATAAGCATTCTCTGATAAATCCAATGATCCGCTTAAATTACCAAGAATTTCTTGTAATTTTTCAGCGTATGGACGCATTTGAGTGATTGCATCTTGAGCTCTTTTCAATTTTGCAGCTGATACCATTTTCATGGCAGAAGTAATCTGCATTGTTGAACCAACTGAAGTAATCCTATTACGTATTTCTTTTAAATTTGCCATTTAACTAGACTTGAAGAATCAAGATTTAAAGATTTAAGACTCCAAGAATTTTGTCTTGAAGTCTTTTGTCTTTATATCTTGTATCAAATTAATATTTGTCAGCTATTTCTTTTGCTACTTTCCCTAAAGTATCAGTAATTTCATCTGTGTATTTACCAGCTTTTAAAGCAACTAATACATCTTTATGTTTCGCTTCTAAATAATTTAAGTATTCTTTTTCAAATTCTTTTACTTTAGCAACAGGAACTCTTTGTATTAATCCTTTTGTTCCAACATAAATAATTGCAATTTGTTTTTCAACAGGGTATGGATCACCTTCTCTTTGTTTTAAGATTTCAACGTTTCTTGAACCTTTATCTAATACCGCTTTAGTCGAAGCATCTAAATCTGAACCAAATTTAGCGAATGCCTCTAACTCACGGTATTGAGCTTGATCTAATTTCAACGTACCTGCAACTTTTTTCATTGATTTAATCTGAGCATTACCTCCAACACGTGATACAGAAATACCTACGTTAATTGCTGGACGAATACCTGAGTTGAATAAATCTGATTCTAAGAATATCTGACCATCCGTAATAGAAATTACGTTTGTTGGTATATATGCAGAAACGTCACCTGCTTGCGTTTCAATGATTGGTAAAGCTGTCAATGAACCTCCACCTTTTACTCTTCCTTTCATAGAAGCAGGTAAATCATTCATTTGAGCTGCAATTGTATCATCAGCGATAATTTTTGCTGCTCTTTCTAATAATCTTGAGTGTAAGTAGAATACATCACCTGGGTATGCCTCACGACCTGGAGGACGACGTAATAATAAAGAAACCTCACGGTAAGCAACTGCTTGTTTAGATAAATCATCATAAACAATTAAAGCTGGTTTTCCAGAGTCACGGAAGAACTCACCAATAGCAGCACCAGTCATTGGAGCATAAAATTGTAATGGAGCTGGATCAGCCGCATTTGAAGCTACAACAACTGTGTAAGCCATTGCACCTGCATCTTCTAATTTTTTAACAATACCTGCCACAGTAGAACCTTTTTGTCCAATTGCAACATATATACAGAAAACTGTCTCACCTCTATCGTAAAACTCTCTTTGATTGATAATTGTATCGATCGCAACAGTTGTTTTACCAGTTTGACGGTCACCAATAATTAACTCACGTTGACCTCTACCAACTGGGATCATCGCATCTACTGCTTTGATACCTGTTTGTAATGGTTCAGTAACTGGTTGACGGAATATAACTCCTGGTGCTTTTCTTTCGATTGGCATTTCGAACAACTCACCTGTAATTGGTCCTTTACCATCGATTGGATTACCTAACGTGTCAACAACACGTCCGATCATTCCTTCACCTACGTTAACAGAAGCGATACGTCCTAAACGTTTTGCAGTATCACCTTCTTTTACACCTGAAGAACGTCCTAAAAGAACGGCTCCAACATTGTCCTCTTCAAGGTTTAATGCAATTCCTTGCAATCCACCATCAAATTCAATTAATTCACCGTATTGAACTCCTGTTAGTCCATAAATACGAGCAATACCATCCCCTATTTGAAGAACGGTTCCTACTTCTTGAAGTTCTGCTTCAGATCTGAATCCTGAAAGCTGCTCTCTTAAAATTGCAGAAACTTCTGCTGGTTTTACATCTGC
>CALPUT020000117.1 GCA_943326825.2 Chryseobacterium gleum
ACAGTGAAGCTGGAGCAGAAATTTGTTATGATCGAAAAGAAATTTTTGCTTGCGACATTATCTTCAAAGTATCTCCACCTACTGAAGATGAAGTCGAAATGATGAAAGGAAATCAAACATTGGTTTCAGCATTACAAATTTCCGTTCAACCAAAAGCTATTTTGCAAAAATTAATGCAAAAGAAAATTACAGCTGTTGCCTGGGATTATATTAGAGATGAAGAAGGTGCATTCCCTATTGTTCGCTCAATGGGTGAAATTGCTGGAACAACATCAATTTTAATTGCAGGAGAATTGCTTTCATCTTTCAATTCTGGAAAAGGAATTATGCTAGGTGGAATTGCTGGTGTTCAACCAACAGATGTAGTTGTAATTGGTGCTGGAACGGCTGGAGAATATGCTGTAAGAGCAGCTTTAGGGTTAGGAGCTAATGTAAAAGTTTTTGATAATTCGTTAACTAAATTAAGAAGATTACAAAACGATTTAGGAAGAAGAATACATACTTCAGTTATTCAACCAAAAATTTTAGAAAAAGCATTATTTAGAGCAGATGTTGTAATTGGTGCTTTGAGAGCTCCACTTGGAAGAACACCATGTGTAGTTACAGAAGGTATGATTGAAGGCATGAAAACTGGATCTGTAGTTGTTGATATAAGTATAGATCAAGGAGGATGTTTTGAAACATCACACGTAACCAATCATAACGAACCAACTTTTGTAAAACATGGTATTATCCACTATTGTGTTCCAAACATTGCATCTAGAGTTTCAAGAACGGCTTCATTTGCTTTATCAAATATATTCTCTCCTATTCTATTAGAAATGGGTGAAAAAGGAGGTTGTAAAGAATTAATCATTAAAGATCCTGGATTTAGAAGTGGTGTATACATTTATAAAGGTGTATTAACAAGTGAAGTTCTTGGAAAAGTGTTCGATTTGAAATTTAAGAATATTGAATTGTTAATGTTGTAAAAAATCATTCATTACAATTTCATTTTTCATGCAAGCACTTGCTCTTCCAAAAGCTCAATTAAAAATCACGAAAAAAGGTGATGAACTTTTTGTATGGTGTGTTGCACGAAAAAAAACATTGGTTCTTACCCCAGAAGAATGGGTTCGTCAACATGTAATTCATTATTTAGTAAATGATTTGAAAGTTCCTTTAGGATTAATCGCTTCTGAAGTTTCGTTATCAATCAATAAACTTAGTCGAAGATGCGACTTAATAGTATTCAGCAAAGAAAGTAAGCCTCTTTTATTAATTGAATGTAAAGCGGTCGATGTTCCATTAACTGAAAATGTCTTTCATCAAATTGCTCAATATAATTTCAAGTTGAATGTCGATTATTTAATGATGACAAATGGCGTTCATCACGTCTACTGTAGAATTGATAGAGTAAATAACAAACTAATTTATTTAGAAAAATTACCTTTTTACGATGATCTCAATTAAATACTTCATATTACTTTTTGTTTTTATTTTTTCAATTTCAAACAGTAAAGCACAAGACAAAGATTATTTATTATTAAAAAAAATTAATGATCAATACACTCCTTTTGGAGGTGGAATTATGAGAGGTTTTTCTAATTCTGATACATATGTTGCTTTAGGAATACCAACTGGTTTATTCATTTATGGAAAAGTGAAGAAAAATCCAGAAATGGTTTGGAACAGTTTTGAATCTTTTTCAAATCAACTAATCAATGGAGTTGCTACAACACTATTAAAAACTACAATTGACAGAGCGCGACCTTTTGTCACTTATCCTGATGATATTCATAAACACTCAGTTGCAGGATCAAAATCGTATCCTTCTGGTCACACTTCTATGGCATTTGCAGCTGCTACATCAATTAGTTTACAGTATCCAAAATGGTATGTAATCGCTCCAGCTTTTATCTATGCTTCTGGTGTTGGCTATTCAAGAATGTACTTAGGTGTTCATTATCCAACAGATGTTTTGGCAGGTGCTGTTTTGGGTGCGGGATCAAGTTTTGTAACGCATTACACATTTAAATTCATCAAAAAAAGATGGGAATTAAAACATTCAAAAGCTAAAATTTAAACTAGCGAAAGTAGATTTCATTTACCGTTTTATAAAAATCAATCGTTTCAATTTAAAAACAATTATATTACCTAATTGTTAACTTAACTATTTATTTATTATATTAAACCAACCAAAATGAATAAATAAACGTTACAACAGAAAGCTACATCATGAAATTAACTACATTCTATTTTTTTATTTTTCTTTCCATTTCTAACATTTATGCACAACAACCTACACAACAATGGCTCAATCGCTATAATGGTAAAGGAGATTATTCTGATAAAATAAACTGTGCTATAGCCGATAATAGTGGAAATACATATTTAGCTGGATATAGTGTTAATTCAGGAAACAAAAAAGACTACCTTATAGCAAAATTAAACTCAAACGGAGATACGCTTTGGACAAGAACTTACAATGGTTCAGGAAAAAAAGATGATGAAGTGCTTGCGATTGCATGTGATGCCTCAAATAATGTATTTGTAACAGGCTATTCTAAAAGTACAAATAATGAGGATGATATTGTTACCCTAAAATATGATCCGAATGGTTTATTATTGTTGACTTTAATCTATAATAACATTTCTAATCAAGATGACCAAGGTAATTCGATTGCTATAGATGCTTCTGGAAATATTTACGTAACTGGAAAAACAGATAGTGATGTTTCTAACAACACAAATGATGATTTCATCACATTAAAATATGATAACTCAGGATCTTTAATTTGGTCAAATCTTTTTAATGGAAATGGAAACGCAACTGATAGAGCAGTCAAAGTTGTAACTGATAATTCAAGTAATGTTTATGTTACAGGAAGAAGCAACAATGGAACGGATGATGATTACTATACGATAAAATATAATAGTAATGGCTCAATTAACTGGCAAATTGCTTTAGATAAAGGCTTAGATGATCGACCTGAAAATATGTTTATTGATGGCTCTTTCAATTTATACATCACAGGAAAAAGTGATAATGGTTCAGACGATGATATTTTAACAATTAAATACGCTTCAAACGGAACAGAATTATGGACTGGAGGAATTCTTTATAATGGAACTGGAGGGAACAATGATAAAGCATATGGAATCGTAGTTGATGGTAGTGGTAATGTATATGTTGCTGGTAAAACAGATAATGACCCTTCAACTATAACAAACTATGACTATTGCACTCTAAAGTACAATTCAAGCGGAAGCCAACAATGGGTGAAAACCTATAATGGTGTTGGAGATTTAACTGATGAAGCTTCGTCTATCGTTCTAGATAATTCAGGAAATATCATTGTTACTGGACATTCAGATATCAATAATGATCCTTTAATTGACAACTTCAATATCGTAACGATTTCATACACACCTTCTGGAACACAATCTTGGTTACAATCTTACCAAGGACCATCAAACTTTGACGAAAATAGTACTTCAATCATTTTAAACGGTACATCATTAATTGTTGTAGGCTACTCTGAAAATACCAATCGTCAAAAAGATGCCTTAACATTAAAATACACAACATCAGGAACTTTAAATTGGTCAAAAACGATTGATGGGCAAGGTGATAATTCTGACAATGTAAATGCCATTTTTGTAGAAAGCTCTGGAGCAAATACCTATTTGGCTGGATACACCTACAATGCTTCAACAGAAAAAGACATGTGTGTTATCAAATTAAATTCTGTAGGCGACACTTTATGGACTAGAACTTATAATGGCACCAACAATAGTACAGACGAAGCCACAGCAATCAAGGTAGATGCAGCAGGAAATGTATATATAACTGGCTTCACAAAAGAAAGCACAACAGATTATGATATTACTACGATTAAATATAATTCATCTGGAACGCAACAATGGATTTCTCAATATAATAATACCAGTGTAAATGGTGAAGATCAAGGGGTTAATTTAGCAATTGACAATTTAGGAAATGTATATGTTTCTGGTTACTCAGATGGTGACGCAACAAGTGTTTTAAATGAAGATTACATAACAATTAAATACAATTCTTCTGGTGTTCAAACTTGGGCAACACGATTCAATGGGATAGGAAATGGAACTGACATTCCAAGTGGATTAGGAGTTCTTCAAACTGGAAAAGTATACGTAACTGGAAAAAGCGATAATGGTTCAGATGATGATTATGTTACAATTTGCTATAACGCAACAGGTACGCAGCAATGGCTAAATACTTATGATGGGTCGATTGGAAATGATCGTCCTTCTAGTTTGATTATTGATAATTCAAATAACATAACTGTCACAGGTAGAAAAGATAACGGAACAGATGATGACATTGTAACAATACAATACAGCTCAACAGGTATGCAAAATTGGATTAATACCTATGACAGCGGAACAGGAAATGATCGTGGAGTATCATTAACAATAAATACAATCGGAGAAACGTTTGTTACAGGCACTCAAAACGATGGAATTCAAAATGATATTGTGACTTTTGGAATTAATGCTACTGGAACACAAACCTGGATCAATCACTTTGATGGAGTCAATCATTTAGATGATATTCCATCAGCAATAAAATATGACTACAATGGATTTATTGTTATCGCTGGTGAAACAAGTTCATCAGCAACCAATTCAGACTTTTTCATTCGCAAAATAAACAACAATGGAACGGTTATTTGGAGCCAAACATATGATGGCCAAATCAATCAAAATGATGGTATTAATGCTATGAGCTTAGATGGCTTAAACAATATTTACGTTTCTGGGAATAGCAATTCAATCAATGGTCAAAAAGACATTGTGACAATTAAATATGATTCTCCACTATCAGTAGAAGAATTAAATCATTCAAATTTCACTCTATCTACTTTTCCTAATCCATTTACAGAGAGTACAAGAATTGAATTTTATAATTCATTAAATGAGGATTACATTCTAGAAATTTATAATTTAAGTGGACAAAAATTAAGCACTCAAAAAAATAGTTCATCAGAAATAATAATAAATAGAAAAAACCTTTCGAATGGAACTTACATTTTCACATTACAAAAAGAAAATAGCTTTGTACAGAAAGGAAAATTTATCGTTCAATAAAAATAAATAATTCAAAAAATGTTAGCGAAAGAACTAAAATCAATTCTTGATAATTTTACTTCTATTTCATTGGAAGAAATGGATGAGGTGAAGTTGATGAATAGAGTTGATACAAAGTTTGCTTTCAGTTTTGTTGAATTTAATCGAATTCTGGCTCAACTTTCTTCCCATTATAAAGTACTTGAAATTGAAGGAACTCGAACTCCATTTTATGAAAGTTTATATTACGATGAATTGAATTTTAAATTTTACAATGATCATCATATTGGAAGAGTTGATCGGTTTAAAGTTAGATTTCGAAAATATGTTGAATCTGATTTAACTTTTCTTGAAATAAAACATAAAGTAAAAGGAAGAACAAAAAAAAGTAGAATCGTAGTTAACGAAATACCAAATGAATTAACGAATGAAACGCATATTTCATTTTTAAAGAAAAACATTTCTGAAACGATAGATCTAAAACCAAAATTATGGAATTCATTTCATAGAATCACATTGGTCAACAATGAACTAAAAGAAAGATTAACGCTTGACTTTCAACTGACGTTTAAATGGGAAACGGAAGAAATTAATTTTAACAATTTGATCATTGCTGAATTAAAACAAGAAATTGTCGATCGTAATTCGCCATTTTACAGTTTAATGAAATCCAATCAGATTAGACCATATAGATTAAGTAAATATTGTATTGGAGCAATTGAGCTTTATGCAAAAGACAAGATAAAATACAACCGATTCAAAGAAAAGTTACTCAAACTAAAAAAAATAAATGCTTATGTTTAATTCATTATTTATTGCTTTAAAAGCACTTCCTGCCGACCAAACAATCACATGGTTTGATGGACAAGATTTTAACACACTTCTTTTTAGATTAGGAGTTAATTTATTTTTCTTAACAGTTATTATTAGATTCTTATACTATCCAAAAACGAAAAGAAAAGATTATTTGTTCACTTATTATTTGATTGGAACGATTACTTTTTTCTTGTGCTTTAGTTTGAAAAAATTAGACATCGACACAGGGATGGGATTAGGTCTTTTTGCCATTTTTGGAATCATTCGATACCGAACAGATGCGATTGAAATTAAAGAAATGACTTACCTGTTTTTGATCATTGGAGTAAGTGTAGTGAACTCGTTAGCATCAAACAAGGTAAGTGTTTCTGAAATGTTATTAATTAATGGAACAGTAACACTCTTAACATTTGGTTTAGAGAATCTTTGGTTATTAAAACATGAAACTAGAAAAATTATAACTTACGAACGAATTGACTTAATAAAACCAGAATTACATGCTGAAATGAGAGCTGATTTAGAAGAAAGAACTGGTTTAAAAATCAATCGTTTTGAAATCGGTAAAATAGACTTTTTAAGAGATGTTGCTCAAGTAAGAATTTACTATTATTCTTCTGATCAAAACTTTTCTGACTTCGGACAGAGTGGAGAATAAAATCAGTTTAGTCAGAATTTAAAGAATGTTTTAAGAAAAATTAAGTATTCTTCAATCTTCAACTGAGCTTTATTTTCTATTTTTGATTAATGCAACGTTTAAGAATTCTTTTATTGCCATTTGCTTGGATTTACGGTATCATTACTTTCATCAGAAATGGATTGTATGATTATGGATTCAAAAAAGAATTTAAAATTCCAAAAAAATCAATTTGTGTAGGAAATTTAGCCATAGGCGGAACTGGTAAAACACCACACGTTGCTTATCTTACAAAACTTTTAAAAGACAACTATCAACTTTCTATTTTAAGTCGTGGTTATGGAAGAAAAACAAATGGGTTTTTATTAGCCGATGAAAATTCAACTGCGTTTACAATTGGAGACGAACCCCTACTCTATTACAAACGATTTTCACCAAAAGTAAAAGTTACCGTTTGCGAAAAAAGAGTTGAGGGCGTTCAAAAAATCAATCAATTATTTCCAGAAAACGAGCTAATCATATTAGACGATGCGTTTCAACATAGAGCTGTAAGAGCAGGTTTAAATATTATCATAACAGACTATAATGAATTGTACTCATCCGATTTTATGTTACCAGCTGGTAATCTAAGAGAATGGAAAATTGGAAGAAAAAGAGCTGATTTGGTTATCGTTTCAAAATGCCCTTCAAACCTTGAAGAATCAAATAAATTAAGCATTAAAAAAGGATTGAAATTCAACTCGGAAAACATTTACTTTTCAAACATCAAATATGGGAAATTAGTCTCTTTTGGAAAAGAATATATAGACTCAATTGAAAATGTGTTATTAGTGACTGGAATAGCGAACCCCAAACCACTGTTAGCACATTTAAAATCAAAGTATAAAGTTGAAAT
>CALPUT020000118.1 GCA_943326825.2 Chryseobacterium gleum
AAAAAAAATAATTATAAATAATGTAACCAAATCTAAACGATTTGCGTTATAAAGTACAAGGGTAGAGCTGTGATGTTGAATTACAGGGTTTATTCAAAAAAATATAAAAAGTAATAAGGATGAGAAGACTTTTGTTATTTGGTTTAGTAAGTGTGATATTAGTATCTTGTATGACAAGATCTGGACACTTGACTGGAACGTTGGGAAGACCAATTTATATACCGGAGATTCCGTTGGGAATGGTATATATAAATGCTGGATCTTACAATATGGGAGAGAATGATCAAGATGTACCATTTTTGCATCAAACTAGAGCGAAAACAGTTTCTGTTCAAGCTTTTTACATGGATCAAACTGAGATTTCTAACAATGAATACAGACAATTTGTAGACTGGGTTAGAGATTCAATTGCTCGTGAAAAAATCTATGAAAAAACAGAAGATGATGAAGCTGCTGGGAAATTTATAAATTATAAAGATTTATATTTTGATGAAGGTTCATTAGAGTTTGTTGAGTATGATCCATCAGATCGTGCTTTAAATAGAACATTGTTTGATTTAAATTGGGATAGACAATTAGACTACAGCGATGTAGAATTAATTCCACTATTAGCTGATATGTACTACCCACAGCCAGAGAGATTCTATAAAAGAAGAGAGATCGATACTCGTAAATTAATGTTCAGATATTACTGGATTGATTATGTTGAGGCAGCTAAAAGAGGGCGTATAAATATTTCTCCGAATGGATATGATAATCAAGGAAATAAATTGGTTGAAGAACACAGAACTTTAGAAACTCCTCCACATCCATTTACAGGAGAGCCTCAAGGTCAAGATAAAGATTTAGGTTTCTTTAATAAAAAAGGACAAAATAATGCAATTAGAGGTCATGAAAATCGTCAAAGATTTATCATTGATGAGAAAATAAATGTTTATCCAGATACTCTTTGTTGGGTGCGTGATTTTACTTATTCTTTTCATGATCCAATGACTCAAATGTATTTTTGGCATCCTGCATACGATTCTTATCCGGTTGTTGGTGTAACATGGGTTCAAGCTAAAGCTTTCTCTGTATGGAGAACACAATTATTGAATAATTGGTTAGTTAGTATGGGTGATTTATTTGTAAATGATTTTAGACTTCCTACAGAAGCAGAATGGGAAAGAGCTTCTAGAGGAGATTTAGCATTGTCTCCATATCCATGGGGTGGGCCTTACATCAGAAATGAGTCAGGTTGTTTCTTAGGAAACTTTAAACCTATGAGAGGTAGATATTTTGAAGATGGAGGTTTTCACACCGTTAAAGTTTATTCTTACAATCCAAACGGATGGGGATTATATTGTATGGCAGGTAACGTTGCTGAATGGTGTGAGACAGCTTATGATGAATCTATGAATGAGTTTTCTCATGATTTAAATACTGATTACAGATACAATGCAATGGATTGGGATCCGCCATCAATGAAACGTAAAGTATTAAGAGGAGGTTCATGGAAAGATATAGGTTATTACCTTCAAAATTCAACTAGAACTTTTGAATATCAAGATACTTCTAAATCATATATTGGATACAGAAACGTAATGACTCACCTTGGACGTGGAGGTCGTGATTTCACGAAAGAAGGTAATGAAGAGTCTCAAAGTGATATTCAATTAAGATAATACTATTTAATTTTAAATAAAAGGAGCTAAAATCAAAAGCAATTTAAATTAAACCAAAGCAAAAAAAACAATTTAAAATTTAAACTAGAAAGTTATGAGTGCAAGTGGAGGCGGTTTTTTCGCAAGTAAAAAATTTAAGACAGTAATGAAATTCGTCTACGGATGGGGTGGAGCTATTGTAATTGTAGGAGCGATGTTTAAAATTCAGCACTGGCCTGGAGCAACTCTAATGTTGATTGGTGGTTTAGGTGTTGAGGCAGTTATATTTATTTTATCTGCATTTGAACCGTTACACGAAGATCCAAATTGGGAGTTAGTTTATCCTGAATTGGCATTAGGTCATGCAGAAGAGTTAGAACATGATGCTTTACCAGAACATGAGAAACCATCTAAGCATGCTGCACCTGCTCATGTTTCGTCTGGAGTTACTCAAGAATTAGATAAAATGTTAGGTGAAGCAAATATTGACGTTGCTTTATTAACTAGATTAGGTGATGGAATGAAAGCATTAGGTGATAACGCTATGCAATTACAAGAAATTACAACAGCTGCAAACGCTACTAATGATTACGTTTCAAGTTTACAAGCTGCTTCAAGTAAAGTAACAAGTTTATCTGAAGCCTATGAAAGGGCATCTGTTTCAATTGCTGGATTAACTTCAACTACTGCTGAAGGGGAGTCTTTCGGTGAACAAATGCAAAAAGTTTCTAAAAACTTAGCAGCACTTAATAATGTATATGAATTACAATTGAAAGGTTCTTCTTCTCATTTAGAGGCTACTGAGAAATTCCAAGCACAAGTTGTAGATATGATGAAAAATCTTTCTGATTCAGCTGAAGATACAAGACGTTATAAAGAAAATATGGCGTTATTAACAAGTAACCTTACAGACTTAAATACTGTTTATGGTAACATGTTAAAAGCAATGACAATAACTAAAGGTTAATGTTTAGTTTAAATATACATTGTATTAAAATTACTAAATAATAAACTTAAAATAGATATTAGAAATGGGCGGAGGAAAAGAAACCCCTAGACAGAAGATGGTAGGTTTGATGTATTTGGTGCTTATGGCATTATTAGCATTGAATGTTACTAAAGCTGTACTAGATGCATTCGTTGCGATTGAAAAAAACTTACAAGTTGGTACTTTGGCACAGTTAGATAGAGGAGATTCTGCTTTATCTGATTTGAAAGAGGCAACACAGGAAAAAACGAATCCTGAAAAAGTTAAAAAAGTTGAATATTATCTTTCTATCACTAAAAAAATTGATGCTGCTTCTGCAAAATTAATTAAGGAAATTGATGAAATCAAGATTAACTGTATGGAAAAAATGGGTGAAATCGTTGTTCCTGCAGACAAAAATGAAGAGGCTATTGTATGGGTACCTTATAGTGAAAAAGATCCATGTAGACCTGCGATGCTTCACTTGATGGCAGTTCAAGCTAAAGATGGTTATGATGTACCAATGCACGAGATAATCGGTGAAGATTTAGCTACTATAACGGGTTCTGGTAAACAATTATGGGATGATTATAATAAATTTAGAGGTGAAATATGTGAATTAGTAGGTACTTATGCTCCTCCTGGTGGTAAGGCCTACAAATTTAAGACTAGTCCTATAAATAAGTATAAAGATAATTTTGAATTAGAAAAATTAGTCGATAAAATGATTGATAAAAATGGAGAGGGTTACAATAAAAATGATGACCGCGAAGTTTTAAAAGAAATTTACATAAAGTTATCTAAGAACGAATTTGAAGAGCACGAAGAAATGGAAATGCATTGGATTGCTCGTACTTTCGATCACTCTCCAATTGTAGCTGCAATTGCTTCATTGACTGCAATGCAACAAGAAATTTTAGCTGCACGTGCTACAGCATTACAGCATATTAAAAGTAGAGTTTCTACAGGTGAATATAGTTTCAATAAAGTTATGGCATTAGCTTATGGTCCCGCTTCAGTTGCGCAAGGTGAAGATATTGAGGTAAAGGTTATGATGGCTGCTTTTGATTCTGATAATCAACCTACAGTTACTTATAATGGTTCTAAAGTTTCTGATGTTAAGGATGGTTTTGGAATTGTTAAAACGAAAGCATCTTCAGGTCCTGAAATGACATTGAAAGGGACAGTTTCTATTAAGAAAAAGACTGGTGAGCCAAAAACTGAGCCATGGGAATGTAAAGTTGTTGTGATGAAACCACAAGGAACGGTTTCTCTTCCTGATATGAATGTTGTATATAGAGGTTATCCAAATAGAATTGTAGGTGTTGCTTCTGGTTATGAAGAAACTATTTTAAGTGGTTCTAATATTCAATTATCAAAAAAAGGGAATGAATATATTGGTTCTCCAGGAACTGGAAGAGAATGTTTCATTACTGTATCAGGTAAGAATAAATCAAATAATAAAACAGTACAATTAGGTAAATATCCATTCAGAGTTTCAGGATTACCTTCTCCAGCTGCTTATTTAGGTTCTTTAGGTACTGGTGCTTCAACTAGCAAGTCAGCAGTTGCCGCGATGACTAGATTATTTGCTAAATATCCACCAGAGATCCCTTTAAAAGCAGAGTTTAATGTTGATACTTGGGAGATCTCTGTAACTGGTGCACCTCGTCCTATTTCAGGAAAAGGACAAGCATTGTCTCCGGAAGCATTAAGTTTGTTAAAACAAGCTAAACCAGGAGCTAAAGTTTCGATTTCTATTAAGTATAGAGGTATGGGGTCTTCAGGTTTTACTGCTTGTATAATTAATGTTCAATAATTAATTTAATTATGAAAAGTCTATTTTTTACTGCTCTTTTAGTTCTTGGTACAGGAACTTTAGTAGCGCAACCAGAGATTAATGGGGGACCGGTAAATGTTCCTGCAGATGGTATCGTTGATGGGGTTTTTATTCAAGAACACATTCCAACAAAACGAATGATCCCTTATGAATTTGTAAGAGAAGCAGATGTTATATGGAGTAAGAGAGTTTGGCAAACAATAGACATGCGTGAGAAAATGAATCATCCGATGTATTTTCCATTTGATGAATATGATGCAGAAAATAACTGGGTAAAAAACTCTTCAAGATGGAGTTTATGGACAGTTTTGAAAACACATATTTTAAATGGTGATATTCGTGTTTTTTCTCCAGATAATCCAGCTGATTATACGATAAAAGATGGTGATCAATTAAAGTATCCAATTGACCCTGAACCAGGTATGAACTTTTACACTGATAGTGTCTACAGAGATAAATTATTTTATTTCTTCGGGAATTTAGGAGCTCAGTCTACTCAACCATTGTCAAATATTTATGGTGAAGATAGTACTATTACTAAAATGGATGAATCAGGTAATCCTTATGAAGATAAAGTTTATCCTCCAAGAGATACTTCTTGGTTTAAAACGATTGATGTAATTCAGTATAGAGTTAAAGAAGATTGGTTTTTTGATAAAGAAAGGTCAGTTTTAGATGTTCGTATTTTAGCAATAGCGCCTGTTGTATATTCTAAAGATGAGCAAGGTCAAATTCAAGGTATGAAAGAACTTTTTTGGTTATATTTTCCTCATTGTCGTTTTGTTTTAAACAACTATTTTGTATACAATGAAAAGAATGATGCACAATGGATGAGTTTTGATGACTTGTTTTGGAAACGTCGTTTTACAAGTGTAATGTATAAAGAAAGTAATGTTTTTGATCGCAAGATGGAGGCATATAAAACAGGTGTTGATGCTCTTTTTGAAGCTGAAAAAGTAAAAGAAGAAATAAGAACTATTGAACATGATGTCTGGACATTCTAATTTAATTTCTATGACAAGTCTTAAATTGACGAAACTGTTTTAAAGTATAAAAATAATATTGATTAAATACCAGCAAAGATTTATTTGCTGGTATTTTTGGTTTAGTATGTTTAAATTTTGTTTCTTTTTGTTTGTGCATCTCTTTTGATGTTTTTAAATGACAAGAATAATGAGGTATTTTATCTTTGTAATTTTGAATTCTATTTAAATTAACTGTTTCATAGTATCCATTTCAAGATTTCTATTTTCTATTATAAATTCTTGTTTTTATATACCATTTCTTCTTACTGAAATAACATATGCAACATAAGTTTATTTACTTCTTTAAGTTGACTTTATGAACATTCATAAATTTGTTTATTGACTCCGAGCAATCTGCAGAACCTCCTAGGATATAAAGCTGTTTTTCTCTGATGATATCGATTGATCAGGTGATGAGTTTTTTTGTAATGTTATATTCTTTTTAAGCTAAATCAATTATGATAACAAAGATGATCGCATACTTATCTGAAAATTATACGTGTTTTCTAAAAATGCTTTTGCTTTATTTAATATTAAAACCTCTTCTTTAAGTTCCAGTAATCGCTGCTCTTGAGTCTATATTCGATGGAGTTTATGTTTCCTAATCAAAATTACAATATTTTCTTCTCCAACCAATAGATGAAGAGCGAGATTGAATATCATACTTTGTTATAGAATTTTCTCAGACAATTTTCGTAGATCAATATCCACAACATACATATACTACATGAGTTTTAAAGACTATGTTATAGTCTTATTATTCTCAATTTGATCAACGTTTTCTTCTGTTTTTTTCATTACGATTGTTTTTGTGTAACGCTATTTCAGGGCTAGGCAACATTATCAAAAAAAAACGGATCTAAAAGATCCGTTTTTTAATTAATGTATTTATTTCTTATATTACATTATTACTACAATTTTCTTTGTAATAGTAAAATTACCAGCTTTAACTTCTAAAAAGTAACAAGAAGAAGATAATTCACTTGTAATGTTTAATTTTTGATTAACATCAGTATTTATAGCTTCAATTGTTTCATTGTGAACTATTTTCCCTTGAATATCTCTTAAAACAAATGTTACAGCATTATCATTTGAATGATACATAACGTTAATATCTTGATTAGTTTTAGTTGGATTTGGATATACTTCTAATTCAATATTATTTGCTTCATTCGCAAATAAACCTAATGTACCTGAAACATTAAAGTTGTCTAAGTAAAAGTTATTAGCAAAATCAGAAGCTGTAAATTCAATTTTGAATCTTGTTTGTTTATCATTAACACCTGTTGCATAAGTGAATGAATAATTTTTCCATTGTGCTGCTGATGATGGGGTAAAATCATTACCACCTGCTGTTCCAGCAGTTAGTAATTCAGATGTAGTTAATGTTTTCTTTAAAGTCCAAGTAGCTCCACAATCTTTTGATACATATATCTTTACTTTTTCTGTAATATCAATCGCAGTAGCAGCATTTGTAGCATATGCATAATCAAAAGATACACTTACATTTGAGGTATTTGATAAATCATATGAACTAGATATTAGGTTATCTTTACTTCCACCTAATCTGTTATAATAGTACCAATCGTCAGTGTAAGCTAAAGCCATATTAGTATTTTTGTAGTTGTTTAACTTGTAACAAGTTGATCCGTTTTTTCCAACTCCTGAAATTTTAGAGAATCTTGCCCAATTATCTTCAGGATTTTCGACAAGGAAATAAGATTGGTAAGAATCGAAATTGTCATTTTTTGGTCCGGTAAAGTCAGCCCATGTTGGAGATACATATATATATTCACTTTCTTCTGTAACATCTGTTCCATTTGAGTTTGTAACAGATAAAGTTACTTTTTTGAATCCAGGTGTGTTGTATTGTACTGATTGATTAGACGATGTTGAAGTTGAAGGTGTACCATCTTCAAAAGTCCATGTTCTTGATGTAACTGTTGCTCTAGATGAA
>CALPUT020000119.1 GCA_943326825.2 Chryseobacterium gleum
CAGTAATCAGAAGCTTGTAACCATGTTACACCAACTACAGGATAATCTCTGTAAGCAGGATGTCTTAAGTAATACTCAACAAATTTTTCTTGAAATCCTAAAGGAGATCTCCAAGCATTTGTATCTGGCAAAGCATTTTTATAAACGATTGGATACGTTTCATAAGCTCTAGAAATCCAATACAAGTATTCACACCAGTGAAAATTTGTAACCTCTGTTTGATCCATATAAAATGAAGAAACAGAAACTCTAGCAGGACGATTATTCCAGTCATACATAACATCTTGTTCTGCTCGTCCCATTGTAAATGTACCACCCTCAATCATAACTAGACCTGGACCCGTTTCTTGATCCATAAAAGGCATTTTTTGGAACCCTCCGGTTCTTGGATCGTTATACTCCCAACCTGTAGAAGAAGATCGTTCACGTTGACAAGAACTTACAATCATTGTCGTCATGATTATCGCCGCAAAATAGTGAAGTAATTTCATATGTTTATTTTGTTTATTCATTATTTCAGAAATGCAAATTTACTATATAAACGTTAACTACAATAAAAGTTACACTTTTTTTTATTTTTTTTAAAAAGAAGGACAAGCAATCGTCCTAAAAGTTGTTGGTTTAGCCTTACAATTTAAATTTAAACCTAACGAAATTTCATGTGAACCATGAGAAGTACCATTATTCAATTTAGATACTGTTATATCATAACTGTAGCCAATTTTAAAGTTTTTAGAATTGATACCTAAAGAAACAATAAATGCATCTTTATTTCGAAACCATATACCCGTTGTAAAAACATTGTGTTTAATATATGTACCAATACATAATTCTTGAAATCCTTGTTGATATTGATAGATTATATTTGGCATAATTGAAGTTCCATTATTATATCTAGACTTCTTACCTAATTTAATTTCAGCTCCCATATGACCTGTTAAACGCATTGGCAACTTCGAATTACCAATTATCATTGATTCATTTGGTTCATTTAAGTGATGGGCTGCAAAACCAAAAAAGAAATTTTTACTATAACCAACAACACCTGCAGATGCATCAAAGAAACCTCTCTTACCTCCTCTTGGAACATCACCTGTAGAATAAATAAATCCTTTTCTCGGATCAATCATATCACCAAAAGTCAATTTATCCCAATCTAAGGTTTTTTGGTACCAGGAAGCTCTAGCACCAAACATTAATGAAAACTTTCTATTTACCTTCAAATGATACGAATATACTAATCCTAACATTGAAGTTTGAATTGTTCCTTTTCCTTGTTGATCATTTGTGACTAATACACCAATACCGCCAGAAATATTTTTAACGTATTGATCATAAGAAGCACTAGTTGTAACATAATTACCAGATAAATTTGGCCATTCATTTCTATAATTCATAGCAAATCTTGGACAGTTATTAGAACCCGCAAAAGCAGGATTTAAATAGATTGGATTTGCATAAAACTGAGTAAAAGTAGGGTCTTGAGCCAATATTGTTTGACTTGAAAAAACCACTAGAACCACTATTAAAATTTGTTTTATATTCATCATTATTTGACTAATAGAAATAAATGAAATTCAATTACCTATAACGTTTATCAACACTAAAAGGTTACAAATATTGTAAAAGGTTTAAAATATTCAAAGATTAATTACGTTTTTATTTTATGTTTTTTAGAAATGATGTCCATATTTGCAGTATGAAGTTACAAATAAGATTTAATATGATTAACTGTTTTTTTATTCTATTCTTAATAATAGGTATAAAAATAACAAGTGTTGCCCAAGAGATTATAACAATACCTTGGAACTCACCTCAAGATATTATACTTAAAGGAGAGAAAATTAAAATTCCTGTAATTCAAAATCAACCATACAATAATAATAAACCAGTTTTTTATTGGGAAAAAGATGCAACTAAATTTAACAAAATTCAATTATCTTCATTCACTACTTTTGAATGTTCTTCAGATGAAATTAATTACTTAAAAAAGGAATTAATCTCTATTCCAATTGAAATCGATTACAAATTAAAAACTATTTCAGTCAATAACTCAAAAAGATTTACTCTTCAACTTTTCCCATTTATTGAAGAAAACGGCATCGTAAAAAAAATCAAAACAATTAATTTAGAATTTTCCAATACTAAAAAAGCTGAAAAATCAGTGGAGAAAAATTATGCTATAAATTCTGTATTAGCTCCTGGAAGTGGGACTTGGTATAAAATAAGAGTAAGTAAAAGTGGGATTCACAAAATAGATAGAGCTTTTTTAGAATCATGCGGCATTAACACTAATTACCTGAATCCTAACAGTATAAATATCTTCGGTAATGGTGATGGTAAATTACCTGAACTCAATTCTATTCCAACAACTGATGATTTAGCAAAAAATGCAATTTACATTTCTGGAGATTCTGATGGACAATTCAACGATAACGATTATATACTTTTTTATGGCTGGGGGTCTACTCGATGGTCTCCAAATTCTAATTTAACGGGTTTTAATTATGATCAAAATATTTACTCTGATTATTCTTATTACTTTATTAATATTAATGCATCAGAAAGTCCTTTAAGAATTAACAAAATTAATTCTTCAACCGGAACAATAACCGATAATGTCACTTCTTATTCTTATTATACAAATCATGAAGTTGACTCTAAATCTTTAGTAAGTGGAGGACAAAGATGGTATGGTGAAGAATTTGATGCAGAACTTACAAAATCATTTAATTTTGAAATACCGAGTATTGTTAATTCAACTCCTATATCGTTCGCAATATCTATGGCGACTAATTCAATCTCATCAAGTATATCAACTCATAAATATCTAATAAATGGCAATCAAGTCTATTCAGCTAATCTACCATCAGCATCCTCTGATTCATACAGTAGAACAAATGTAGCATTTCAAATTAACGCCAATTCTAGTTCTATACCTTTGAGTATAATAGTAACAAGATCAAACCCTTCAACATTGACTTATTTAGATAATATATTAATTAACACTAGACGAAATTTAGTGCAATATGGTAATCAATATAATTTTAGAGATTTACTTTCTGTTGGAGTTTCAAAAGTCAGTGAATTCTCACTTTCTAGTTTTAATTCTTCCGGTTTTGTTTGGGATATTACGAATCGTCATCAACCTACTCAAATTAATGGAAACTATTCAAATTCAACTTTTGTTTTCAGAGTAGAAACAGATACCTTAAGAGAATTTGTTACAAGTGATGGGGTAAATTTCTTCACGCCTGAAAGAGTTGGTAATGTAAGTTATCAAAATCTTCACGCCTTGACACAAGTCGATTATGTAATCGTTACGCATCCAGATTTCACTTCAGAAGCAAACAGACTTGCCAATCTTCACCGAGCTAATGGAACAATTGTTCATGTTGTAACAACTGAACAAGTTTACAATGAATTTAGTTCTGGGATGCTCGATCCAACAGCCATAAAACGCTTTATGAAAATGTTTTACGATAGATCATTCATAATCTCAAATTCAGCACCCAAATATCTATTACTTTTTGGTGATGGAACTTTTGATCCAAAAAACAGAGTTGCCAACAATAATAATTACGTCCCTACTTATCAAGCAGTAAATTCTGAAAATCATATATCAGCATTGGTTTCAGATGATTACTATGGATTATTAGATGACTCTGATTCTTTTGATGATGCAGATCTAGTAGATATTGGTGTTGGAAGGCTATTAATTTCTTCCACTCAAATTGCTACCGAACAAGTAAATAAAATTGAACATTATATGAAAAATGGTTCAAATTTATATTCTTCTTCCAACTGTTGTAATTCATCAGCTTCTAACAATACATTTGGAGATTGGAGACAAAAATATTTGTTAATTTCTGATGATGAACAAAGTGGACAGTTTGTATCTGTAGATGCTGAACCAAATTACAACTATGTAAAAGCAAATCATTCTGATTTGAATTGTGATAAACTGTATCTAGATGCATTTACTCAAGTCACAACAGCTGGTGGTCAAAGATATCCAGATGTTTTTAATGCAATTACTGATCGAGTTCAAAATGGTGTACTTATCATTAACTACATTGGACATGGTGGTGAAGTTGGTGTTGCTGAAGAAAGGGTTATTACCATACCCCAAATTCAAAGTTGGAGTAATATTAACAAACTAAATCTTTTGGTTTCTGCAACATGTGAATTTACAAAATTCGACGATCCTAGTCGAGTTTCTGCAGGCGAATGGGCATCTTTAAATCCAAGTGGCTCATCAATTGCATTAATGACTACTACCCGATCAATTTACATTTCTATTAATACAGATATTATCAATAAATTTTATGAAACTGTATTCAATAGAGACTTGAATTATCAACCTCAAACTTTCGGTGAAATAATTAAAAATACTAAAAATTTAGCTTCAGCTTCTGAAAATAAACGCTGTTTTACCTTAATTGGCGATCCTGCTTTAAAAATTGCCCTTCCAACAATGAAAGTGGTAACAGACAGTATTAATTCTCTATCTCCTAGTATTCAAATCGATACATTAAAAGCTTTAAGTAAAGTAACAATTAAAGGCCATTTAACAGATATGAATAACAATATCATTTCAAACTTTAATGGTATCTTGAGCCCAACTATTTTTGATAAACCAAAAGCATTATCAACCTTAGGACAAGATGTAAACTCTCCAATTATACCTTTTGAATTACAAAAAAATGCAATCTTTAAGGGACAGGTTAGTGTAAAAAATGGTTATTTTTCTTTTTCATTTATTACGCCAAAAGAGATAAACTACAGTTATGGTTCAGGGAAAATTAGCTACTATGCTAATACAACAGATTTAATATCAAATTATGATGCAGGCGGAGATGATCAACGAATTATTATCGGTGGAATTGACCCAAATGGTATTGAAGATAATCAAGCACCAACAATCAAGATGTATTTGAACGAAGAAAGATTTGCTGATGGCGGTATCACAAATGAAACACCGACTTTGTTTGCTAAAATTGAAGATGATAATGGTATTAATACTGTAGGAAATGGAATTGGACATGACATAACTGCTATTCTTGATAATGAAACAGCAAATCCAATCATATTAAATAATTACTATACCGCAGATTTAGATTCTTACCAAAAAGGACAGGTAACTTATACATTCCCTCAGATTCCTGCTGGAGAACATAAATTAACTTTGAAAGCTTGGGATATCAATAATAATTCCGTTGAAAGTTCAATTAATTTTACTGTTAAAGTAAAGGAAAATATTGCTTTGGATCATGTATTAAACTATCCAAACCCTTTTACAACTAAGACTTCATTTTTCTTTGAACACAATCAGGTATGTTCTGAGCTAGAAGTACAAATTCAAGTATTTACTATTTCAGGAAAAGTAGTAAAAACAATCGATCAAACTGTAAACACAATAGGTTTCCGTTCAAATGGAATCGATTGGGATGGAAAGGATGATTTTGGTGATCAACTAGCGAAAGGTGTATATATTTATCATCTAATCGTTAAGTCTTCATCAGGTGAAATTGCTGAAAAAACGGAAAAATTGGTTTTATTAAAATAATCATACAATAAAATTTGTCGTTTTACGTATATTTGACAACTCAATAGATAAATTTGAAATGAAACAATACTTTGCTTTAATACTTTTTTTAACTTCTTTTATTGGATTTAATTTCTCTCAATCTACAAATAAAGAAAGCTTATTACAATTAAACACTATAACAACAGCACTTCCTTTTATGTCAATTACACCAGATTCAAGAGCTGGAGGTATGGGAGATGCAGGGACTAGTTTAAGCGCTTCGTGTAACTCTATTTATTGGAATACCTCTATGTTGAGTTTTGCAAAAGATCCTTCAGAAATAGGTGTTTCTTATACCCCATGGCTGAGACAATTAACAAGTGACATGAGCATATCCTATCTTTCTGGCTACAAAAGATTCAGCGAAAAACATGCAATAGCTGGTTCATTGAGATATTTTAGTTTAGGAGCAATTACATTTACTGATGCTTCAGGAAATGTAACTAGACAAGACAAACCAAGTGAATGGGAATTTACAGGTGGATATGCTTTTAAATTAAGTCCAAAATTAAGCGTTGGTTTAAATGGGAAATTTGCTTATTCAAATCTTACAGGCGGCCTAGTTGTTGGTGGTGTAAGTACAAAACCGGCAATCGCTGGAGCTACTGACATTTCTTTTACTTATTACAACGACGATGCTAAAATTGGAAACACAAATGGAGTTTACACATTTGCAACAACTTTTAATAACATTGGAAATAAGGTAAATTATTCTTCCAGTTCAACTCAACGTGATTTCATTCCTATGAACTGGAAAATTGCCAATTCATTCAAAGCAGAATTAGATAAATATAATAATGTTGCACTAGCAATTGAATTTCAAAAATTATTAGTTCCTACACCTCCATTATATAACAACAATGGAGTAATGGTTGCTGGAAAAGATAATAATGTTGGGATTATTTCAGGCATCACACAATCATTCAATGATGCTCCTGGAGCTTTGGCAAAAGATGACAGTGGAAATTACATTAAGAATGCAGATGGTACTTATCAGGTTGTTAAAAACTCTAGATTAAAAGAAGAACTTTCTGAAATTAATATTTGTACCGGATTAGAATATTGGTATAACAATCTATTTGCTATTAGAAGCGGTTTCTTCTATGAAAGTAAAAACAAAGGAAATCGAAAATATGCAAATATCGGAGTTGGTTTAAAGTATAATAAATTTGGAATCGACATATCTTATTTATTAGCTGTAAATGGAAAAAGTAGTCCATTAGCGAATACGTTACGTTTTTCTCTTCGATTTACACTTGGAAAAGATAGACAAGTAACTGACGACACAAAATAACACTATGAATATTCGAATTGGTTTTGGAGTAGATGTTCATCAATTAAGAGAAGGATATCAGTTATTTATTGGCGGAAAACACATCCCTTCTGAAATTGGTGCAGTAGGTCATTCTGATGCAGATGTATTAATCCATGCGATTTGTGATGCACTTCTTGGCGCTGCTAATCTAAGAGATATTGGATATCATTTTTCAGATAAAGACCCAAAATACAAAGGAATTGATAGTAAAATATTATTACGTGAAGTAGTTACTTTAATTCAAGACAAAGGTTACTCAGTAGTTAATATTGATTGCACTGTAATTCTAGAAACACCTAAATTAAATCCACACATTCCTGACATGCAAGCTATTTTGGCTGAAATTCTAAAAGTGGAATTAGATGCTGTTTCATTGAAAGCTACAACACATGAAAAAGTAGATTCTTTTGGTGAAGGAAAAGCGATAAAAGCTTATGCTGTTTGTTTGTTGAATAAGTCAATAAAGATTAGTCAATAGCTAGTATAACTTTTAACTCATTAAAG
>CALPUT020000120.1 GCA_943326825.2 Chryseobacterium gleum
AAACCTGGATGTTCATCCGTTTGACCAGAAAAAACCAAATTATTTACCGTATCAATTCCAATAACAAAAGAAGGTAGAGGACGACCGCCAATCTGCAATCCTTTTCGTTGTCCAATTGTATAGTAATGAGCACCTTGATGTGTTGCAACATTAACTCCCATTTCTTTTTGAAATACAAATGGCTGCGCTAATTGCTCAACATTTTCAGGTGTAACTTCAATTTCCTGATAAGCTAAAAGTTGTTTTTCGGAACTTGGAATCTCAATAACTTCACCTTGTTTTGCTTTCAGTTTTTGCTGTAAGAACTGAGGTAAACTGATCTTTCCAACAAAACATAAACCTTGAGAGTCTTTTTTATCTGCGGTTAATAAACCTATTTTTTTTGCAATTTCTCTTACTTCAGATTTTAATAATTCCCCAATCGGAAAAAGTGATTTTTGAAGTTGTTCTTGATTCAATTGACATAAGAAATAAGATTGATCTTTACTCGGATCTTTTCCAGCTAATAATCCAACTGTCCCATCTGAATGATCAATTCTCCTGCAATAATGACCTGTAACGACATAATCAGCACCAAGATCCATTGCAGCTTTTAAAAACACATCAAATTTAATCTCACGATTACACAATACATCTGGGTTAGGAGTTCTTCCTGCCTCGTATTCATTAAACATGTAATCAACGATTTTTTCCTTGTATTCTTTACTTAAATCAATTACTTGAAAAGGAATATTCAGCTGTTCCGCTATTAGTAAAGCATCGTTTGAATCATCTATCCAAGGACATTCATCAGAAAGGGTAACGGATTCATCATGCCAATTACGCATAAACATTCCAATTACTTCATATCCTTGCTCTTTTAAAAGATAAGCAGCAACGCTTGAATCAACGCCACCAGACAAACCAACTACAACTCTTTTCATATTACAAAATTACAATATATTACAGAAAGAAGAAATGGTTTTTTGATAAAAGGTTAAGTCAACAAATCTAACTCTTACAATTTAGAATTGTTACAATTTAAAAAATATATTAATTACATATGTTAATAATTGATTCGTTAAATTGTTTACAAATGTATATTAACAATTTATAACAGCTAATGAATAATGCATTTATTGCAAAATCACTAACTTAGCTTTATGGCTATAAAAAATTTCATTTTATTCTTTTCCTTTTTAACAATCGGAACAACCTACTCACAGCAAAATTGTGAAAAGGTTTTATTACAAGGAAAAGTAATTGATACGCTTTCTCCTCAATATTTTTACAATTTTATGATTGTAAACAGAACAAAAGGAAAAGGTGTTTTCGGTCAACCAAATGGAAGTTTTTCATTATTTGTAAATAACAAAGATTCAATCAATTTATCTATAAAAGGCTATCCAATTATTGGTTTTAGAGTAATTGCTGATTCAAATTGTCAGTTTAATGTAAAAGAATATATTGAACGAATCGCAACAAATATCCAAGAAGTTGTTATTCATCCTTTAAAATCTTTAGAACAAATAAAAGAAGAACGTTCGTCGCTTGCCATGAGAGAAACACGAATGGTAACAGGAATTGAAGCTTTGCAAAGTCCAATTACTGCGCTATACCAAGCTTTTTCTAAAAAAGAACAAAACAAACGATGGATTGCTGAACAAGAATTTAAAGACAATCAGCGTCAAGTTGTCAAGGAACTACTTCGTTTATATGTTTCATATGATATTATTGAACTGACAGAAGAACAATTCGATGAGTTTATCTCATTTTTAAATATAGACATCGATTTTTTCAAAACGGCAACCGAAATGGAGTTGGTTACTTTCGTGAAAGATAAGTACGAACATTTTAAGATCATGAACGCCATGCAAATAGAACAAAATACTGAATGGCGAAAACTTTTAGGTTCAGACTTCAAAGGTGCTGTGCGTGAATTACTTAACATGTATGTCGCAAACAAAGCAATTGATTTACCAATTTCAGAATTCGAGAGATTTCAAATTTACATGAACTTACAGGAATCATTCTTGAAAAACAATACCGATTTAGATGTCTACAATTTTGTTAGAGACAAATATTACAATTACATAGATTTCTATAAAATTGATATTCGTTCGCTTAAAGTCAATTACAACATCACAGAAAAGGACAATGAAGATTGGAAATGGGATTTAGCTCACAAAAAAGATAAAAAAATTGCAACAATTACTTTAATAAAACTTTACAACGAACACAATGTAATTCAAATACCTGAAGAAGAATTTGATCGTTTTTATATCTTTTTGAATCTAAAAGAGTCTTACATGAAATCCGCTAAAAACGAAGAACTAATAGCTTACGTTCGTGATAAATACTATAAGTATTTGGATTTTTACACGAAAGAGAAGTAAAAACTAAAAGAATATTATATTTATTGCTTTCTTCTTCCTTTGAAGGAGGACCTAGGAGGATGAAAATTTTTGAGTAGTTTTTTATAATTGTATCAAAATATTAAAAGTCAATATTATCAACTCCCTTAATCCCTCCTCAAGGAGGGAAATTAATATTAACATTACTTCTTAATCTCTTCTAAACGCTTTTGTCGTTGCATTGGATTTTCGTTTAACTTATTTTGCTGAAACAATTGATAACGAGTAGGTTCAATTTCGATTGGCCATGAATTATTGTTTAAATCTGTATCAGCTGTTTCTAAAAATGGATCTACTCGAACTGAAACAACTTCTTTCTTTAATATAAATACTTTAGAAACAACATCTTGACCTTGAACCCATATCTCTGCTGGAATACGAACAACTTCCGTAGTATTATCATTGTAAGTAAAACGAACAATTAATGGAGTAACTAAACCACCTACATTTTTAAATGTTAATTCGTAGAAATGATTATTTTCAGTTAATAATTTACTTTCATCTGGCGTCAATTTATTTTTGAATTTATCATATTCTAATCGATCAAGCGCATCAACTTCGTAGATATTTCGTTTCTTATAAAAATCATCTAATGTTGGGTCATTTTCGTTTGCTGTCTTTTCGATCAATGTTTTATTTCTAGTATCTCCAATAAATTGATCTTTTGAAGCATCTTTATCTTTTAACGCTTGTTTTTCGATTTCGGGATTATTGGTATTTAATTGGAAATAACGAACCTTCTCAAGTGAAACTTCTACATTATCAGTAGAGTAGAACCAACCTCTCCAAAACCAATCTAAATCGACAGCTGATGCATCTTCCATTGTTCGAAAGAAATCTGCTGGGGTTGGGTGTTTAAATTTCCATCGTTCACAATACGTTTTAAAAGCATAATCAAATAATTCTCTTCCCATTACAGTTTCGCGAAGAATATTTAATGCTGTTGCTGGTTTCCCATAAGCATTGTTTCCAAATTGTAATATAGATTCAGAATTTGTCATAATAGGTGAAAGCCCTTTTTTATCACCACGCATGTAGTCAGCGATCAAATAAGCAGGACCTCTTCGTGAAGGATAACAGCGTTCCCATTCTTGCTCAGTCAAATATTGAACAAAGGTATTCAAACCTTCATCCATCCATGACCATTGTCTTTCGTCTGAATTAATAATCATTGGAAAGAAATTATGACCAACCTCATGAATAATTACCCCCCACATACCATATTTTGTATCTTCAGAGTATGTTCCGTCTTCTTCTGGACGTCCACCATTAAAGCAAATCATTGGATATTCCATTCCAATCCATTTTGCATGAACAGAGATGGCAACAGGATAAGGATAATCAACTGTGTGTTTTGAATAAATTTTCAAAGTATGAGCGACCAATTTTGTAGAATATTTCTCCCACAACGGATTCCCTTCTTTTGGATAATAAGACATTGCCAAAATCTTTTTACCATTGATTTCAACACCTTGAGCATCCCAAATGAATTTTCGAGAAGTTGCAAAGGCAAAATCACGCACATTTGTCGCTTTGAAAGTCCAGGTTTTTGTTTTCGTTTCTTTTTTAGATTCAGCTTCAATTGCTTCGTCTTGGGTAATAATTAATACTGGCTCATTAGCTGTTGCCGCTTTTGTAAAGCGTTCCCTTTGTTTTGCTGATAATATTTGAGTTGCATTTTGCAATTCTCCTGTTGCAGCAACAATATGATCAATTGGAACTGTAATATTCACTTCATAATCTCCAAAAGGCAGCGTAAATTCACCGCGACCTAAAAATTGTTTGTTTTGCCAACCTGTTACATCGTTGTAAACACACATTCTTGGGAACCATTGTGCAATTGTATAGAGATAGTTTTTATCTTTTTCGAAGTATTCATACCCAGAACGACCACCTACAGCCATTCGATCATTCACATTGTACCACCATTTCACTTTAAAACTGATACTTTCTTTTGATTTTAAGGGTTTAGCTAAATCAATTCGCATCATCGTTTTGTTGATGAAATACTTCATTTTTTGACCAGAAACAGTCGTTATTTCATCAATTTTAAATCCTCCATCATAATAGAACAGTTTCTTTTTAACATCACCGATATTTTTAAAATCTTCCATCTTATCGATGTCAATCATTTTATTATCAGAATTTTCGCTGTAAATATTTTGATCTAACTGTAACCATAAATAATCCAATTGATCTGGAGAATTATTGGTATAAGTTATAATTTCATCTCCTTTCAAAACTTGATTCTCATCATTAATTGAAACGTTTATTTTATAATCCGCTTTTTGCTGATAATAATGATGTCCAGGAGCTCCTGCAGCATTACGATACTCGTTTGGAGTTGGTAATTCTTGATCTAATTGTGCAAATTTACTTTGAGCAATCAATGTTAAAGGCATTAAAGCCAAAAGTGTATATAATATTTTCATTCTTCGTGTGAGTCTAAATGAATAATCTGTTCTTTATTAATTTGAGTAAAAGGGTAGGTGTGCTTTTTTAAATTGTAGATAAATGTCAATTTATTCTGTTGTTCTTTGTATTGATTCATTAATAGATCAAATCGAACCTTGATTTCATTGGATAACTCAATTACTTCTGATTGGAAAAAGAAGTCGGTTAATCCATTTTTATTTACTTGATAACCAATTAATTTATAGCCAACAACTGAACTGTTGATTGAGAAGGAAATTCCTTTTAATAATTCAGTTGAAAATTCTTTTTGCATTAAAGTATCTGATTGAAAGTCTTCCAATTCTTTTACTTTTACACCTTTGTCCTGAAGATAATGTTCTATATCGTGAGTTGAAACAGAAAGTGAAAGTTCAATGCGTTTTGTTGAATGATTGTACTGTGCTTCAGCAAAAGCAAAGTAATACTCATGAGCTAAAGAAATATGAATAGAACTCAATAAAAGCACTAATGCTAATAAAAATCTCATAAGAATTACTGTTTATTTATAGTTTTCAACTGTAACAAAAGTAACATTTTTAGTTTGAGAATAATCGATTTTATTAAAATCAAAAAGCTAACTTTGTCAAAAATAAATTATAATGCAAAAAATAGGAATTGTAGGTTGTGGAAATTTAGGATTATCATTATTAAATGGTATTCGCCAAAAAGATACAACTGCTAAAATTTATGGATCCAGAAGAAATATATCTTCGTTAAAGCAATTTGAATCTGAGAACGTAGTATTTACATCTGATAACAAAAAATTAATTGCAGAGTGTGACATCATCATTTTAGCATTAAAACCTTACACAATTATCCCTTTTTTAACTGAATTCGCTTCCTTTTTTGATGGAAATCGTCACACAATTGTTTCTGTAGCAACGGGAATCACAACTGCAGAAATGAAAGCTTGTTTCGATTTTGATATCGATATTTTTAGAGCAATGCCTAATACGGCTGCAGCTGTTAATGAATCGATTACAGCAATTTCATTTGGTAGAGATCATTTGAATCGTCAAGAAACAATCACAGAAATTTTTAAACATTTAGGTGATACAGTGTTGATTGACGAGCAATTAATGGAATCTGCTACAATTTTAGGAGCTTGCGGAATTGCATATGTATTAAGATTTATGCGTGCCATGATTCAAGGTGGTATTCAAGTTGGATTCGACTCAAAAACAGCTACAAAAATTGTATCTCAAACGGTTAAAGGTGCTGCTGAATTATTAATTACAAACGGCAGTCATCCAGAAGAAGAAATTGATAAAGTAACAACCCCAAAAGGCTGTACAATTGTAGGTTTAAATGAAATGGAACACAGTGGTTTCAGTTCAGCCTTAATCAAAGGGATTGTGACATCTTATGAAAAGATTGAACGAAAATAATTAAGTAAAGATTTGGAGGTTAATATTTACCTCCAAACTTTTCTACTTACAATTTTTAATTTTCCTTTCTTCTCCAACGATTTTATTGATCGAATAACAGTTTCAACTCTTAAACCTGTTAAATCAGCTATTTGTTGACGTGTTAATTCAACTTCATATTCAAATGGCTCTTCAATTTTATAAATTGTGAATTTTAAGTAATCTAACAATGTTAAAATTCGAGCTTCAGGATCATTATTTGAAATTTCAGCAGCCATCAATGATTTAAAATGCAATCGATCGGCTAAGGTTTGAGTAAATTCTAAATGTATATCTGGATTTTCTTTTAGTAATTGAATAAAAGAATCCTTAGACAATTTTAACACGATTGTATCTTGAAGAGCAATTGCATTCGCAACATATAAATTCCCTGAATTAAACAAGGGTGGTTCTCCAAAACTTCTATTCTTAGAGAAAATTCCTTGAATGAATTCTTTACCATCTCTATTGATGTTAAACATTTTAACCTCACCAGAAATGATTTGATAGTAATATTTTGCATGATCACCTTCTTTAAAAATGATTTCACTTTTAGAAAGCTGTGTTTCTAATGCACCATATTTTAGCAAGATATCTTTTCCTATCATTCTTAAGTATTCTAATGCAAATTTAGAATTTGTTTAGAAATAGGGAGTAAAAAAAAGTCTTTCCGATTACGAAAAGACTTTTATATATAAATTGAAAACTATTCTTAAATATTTTCTCCCCAAGTTGCCAATTCTTCTTCAGACCAAACTTCTGGGAAGAAAATTCTTCTTTGGTATCTTGGATGCATGTATTTTTTCCATTCACTTCCGCCTGTTGCTTCCGCTTTTTTCTTACCGCTTTCAAGGTATTTCTCAGCAGTATTGTAATGACACATCACCCATTTAACATTTACGGTATAATCATAATGACGCAATGCTTCAATCAATTCAGGATTTTTACGAGAATCTTCTGGTAGAGATTTAAATTTCGTATAAAGATTCGTCGTGTTTACTTTTTGCATGTAATCGATGAATTCACCTTTGTAACGTTTTTCAAATTCTTTAATCAAAACTGATTTATTTCCAGTTTTATGATCTTTACCTGCAGCTTGCCAATATAAATGTTCAAATGCATGTTCGAATGGGGTATTTCTA
>CALPUT020000121.1 GCA_943326825.2 Chryseobacterium gleum
AACATCTAAGTTCCTGTGGGTAAACGCAATACTATGAAAGTTGTTGAGCATTTTATCCTATTTTAACACAAATTTAATCTACAGATCAAAAAGAAATGTCATTTGATTGTCATGAAGGTCAATTTAGAATGAGTTTAAATAGAAATGGGGGGGATTGAATTAATGGGAATGGGCTTGGAGAAGTGACTGATTTTAGCACAAATGTTCAATCGAAGAATTGCAATTGAACCTACGATAAAACTTTCATACGAAGCACTGAATCCGCCATTACTCCAAACCGCTGTTATCATCAGTATTATTATTTAACTCTTATTATTGGAATGAAGTCTGATAATAATTTTATTTTTTCTGTCAAAGGCTTATTGTAAATTTCAATATTGTTTGGGAGTTTTATGCTTTCTGGCATTACATCAATTAAGTTTTTCAAATAGGTTGTTTTTATTGCATAGTTTACATTTTCAGAATTAAAATATTCTTTATTTAAAGCCGAAGATGTAATGCCAACAAGATTGCCTTTATTGTCAAAAAGAGGACCTCCACTATTTCCAGGCTGAATAGGTACCGAAATTTGATATACAGTTATGTCTCCTTCTATTCCTGTCTTAGAGCTAATCTTACCATCCGTGAATTTTATTTCATCACCCATAACGTTTGCTATTGGGTATCCAAGAGCAAAAACTTCAGAGCCTACATCTTTAATTGTTGAGCTAAATACATAAGGAATAGTCGGAAGAGTTTTGAATTTAGGATCGTTTATTTGAATAATTGCCAAATCATTTTGTTTGTCTGTAACAATAACGTTAGCTAAAAATGTATTTTTTATGCCCTTTTGAAAGTATTCAACTTGAATAACACTCGCTTCCTTAACAACGTGATAGTTTGTTGCAATATATCCCTTTTCATTAATAAAAAATCCTGATCCATTCCCTTTCCATTCGTTTGAGCTACTTGAAATATTTTTAGGCTCTTTATTTTCTAGTTCCTCAGCGGTCATAAATTCCTTAACAATTACATTCTCTAAAATATACTCACCTTTGCCGCCTGCAACTATACCAAAGTTGTTGCCTCGTAGGTCTTTTGACTCTGGCCTTTCAACTATCTCTCCGTTGATAGAAAAAATAAACTCATCTTCAAATTTCATAACTTTCAATAGGTTTCGTTTGTTTCCAATATTAATTGCATTGGACTTTGTCCATTCACATATTTTTAATGTAACCCCTTCGAATTCACCAAGAATAATGTAGGAGCCATATTCAGAAATTAGGAATTGATAGTAGTTATTCCAATCTTTAAAACCAAAGATTATTCCATAGCCTTCATTTCCTGTGCCAGATTTCTTTTGAATAATTGACTCGATTGAATAATTTGAGTTTTGGTCAAGAGTTATATAGTTATAGCGTGAGGTGATATTGTCGCTGCTTAAATAAAGAGAAACATTGCCATCATTTATTAACTGTGAAGAATTACCTTCTAATTTTACCTCCCATTGTTCTTTATTAGCTCTAAAATTTTCATTATAAACTAAAGCACCAAGTCCATTTTCATCATACTCGATATATTTATTTTCTACTAAACTACCATGCTCGTAATAAGCAGTAATTTTTGGCTTCCCTGTTTTATACCATTGCTGATACAAGCCATCATATTTTCCGATTTTATAATTTGCTTCTTGAGCAATTTGTCCATTGTCAAAATAATATGTGTTTTTGCCAGTTATTTTATTGTTCAAATAGTATCTTTTCTGTTCAATTTTTCCATTCTGAAAATACCAATTAGCCTCGCCTTCATGAAAGTTTTTACCTTCATCATCATAGTCAAGATAAATCGCAGTAAATTCAGATTGAAGTTTACCGCTTATATAATAATTTTTAACGACACCTTTGGGCTTGTTGTCTGATTCATATGTAACTAATCGATAAAATGAAGCATCTTTTTGTTCACATCTGTTCCATTTATCATCAAAATATTCTGTAACTCTAACACCTATTTCAGGTTTATAACCATTTGACTTTTCATTAATTTTTTCAACTGGGTAGTATTGTTGTATATAAGTTTTTTTACCGTCATAGTTTGTAAGTGTGCCTGTATACATTTTGTCCGAAACAAAAAAACCATCGAACCTATCGCCATTCACAAAATAGGCTATCCCATTCCCATGTTTTGCGTAATTAATATAGTTTCCATTATATTTTTGACCATCTGAGCTTTCAAAAGTGCCGTAACCAGTAAAATGACCATTAATAAAATTTCCTTCCCATGTTAGTGTTGTTTTATCTCCAATTAAGATGTACTTACCTTTTCCATGTCTTATCCCGTTAGTATATTCCCCGTCATATTTAGAATGTATTTTACCATTTAAATACTTTTCGGCAATTCCGTAGCCGTTAGCCTTACCGTTGACACAATTGCCTGACCATTCAAAAGTTACTCCTTCTTCAAAGTAAGGATCAAGTAGCTTACAGCCTTTTTCGTTACAAAGAACCCATTCGTCTTTTAACGTTTGCCCAAAAGTTGCAAAAGCTATATTTAACAATAGCAATAACGTAAAAATGGTTTTTTTCATATTTTGTCTTTTTTAATTTTGGCAACAACTATCCCCTAAGCAAAATGAATAAATCGCATCACCTTAAAGCACAAATTTGTAAATAGAATTTTTGCATGCGCATTTCGTTCAATGTGGTAATGAGCATCATTGAAAGTGTCCATGAAATCAAAGACATTGTTTCCTGTGATGAAACGCGCAAAGTTTTTCAAAAAGGCATCTTCTTCTTCAGAAACCCGTGTTAATTGATTTTCAGTATAATTACGCAACATACTTTGTCTAAACATGTGCAACGCATAACGTAAAAACACTTTTTGGCGATCTTTAGAAAGTGTACTTGCTTCTTCCGCCCAATCCATCATCGGAAGCACATCTTTTTTATAGCAAACACGCATCAATTTGATAAACAAATCACGGTTTTCATCTTCTTCTTGATGATCACCAAGCATTTCTAACGCTTCAATGTAATCTCCATCAGTTCGAGCAGCTAAACTATCCGCTGAACTTGAATTTAGTGAATGTTTTGCTCTCAAGAAATGACTGAAATCGGTCATATTGATTCTTGGAGTTTTTACCAATTGTGTTCTTGAAATAATCGTTGGTAAAATATATTCAGGAGATTCACACACTAATAAAAACAAGGTTTTAGCAGGTGGTTCTTCTAAAATTTTCAATAATTTATTGGAACAAGCCGGATTCATTTCTTCTGCCATCCAAATGATCATGACTTTAAATCCGCCTTCGTATGATTTTAGACTTAATTTCTTGATAATTTCTTGACTTTCGTCCGTTCCGATAACTGGTTTTCGCTCTTTAGAATCAATTCGTTTGATCCATTGCGTCAAATTGAAATAGGGATTTTCTTTTACTTGTACTCTCCATTGCGGTAAAAAGGCATCTGATTTTTTGTCAATTGCTAAAACTACAGGAAAAGAAAAATGCAAATCAGGGTGCTGTAAATCTTGTACTTTTTTGCAAGAAGAACATTGCCCACAACTATCAGTCTCTGATTTATTTTCGCAAAACAAATATTGTACATATCCAAGTGCCAAAGGAAGAGCACCGTAACCAGGCTTACCAAGAATTAATTGGGCATGACTTATCTTCTCATTTTGTATTCTTTGAATAAAATGATTTTTTAATTCTTGTTGTCCAATGATATCTTTGAATTGCATGGTCTAAAATTAATGAAAAATGGAATAGAATTTGCCTTTGTATTCGAAATTGAAAAAAAAAGCTATATTTAAAATTATAAACATGCTTATTACTAATTAAAGACAAATTTATTACCAATGAAAAAGTATTTATTATCTATTACCACCATTTTATTTTCGATTATTGCACTTTCTCAAAATATTGAGATTGATGAAAAAAACAGCTCATTTAATGCAGGGAGCAAGAATGCTATTTTGGTTACAATCCCTCATGTTACAGGAGATTTCATGGAAAAACGCATTAAAGATGAGGTAAAAGATTGGGGAGGAAAATACAATTCTTCAAAAGGTGAATATTCTTCTATGCAGGCTCAAACAAAAGAAATGGGCGAAAAAATGTTTGATGGATTTGCTAAAATTGTAAGCGCGAAAGATGGAAATGTTGTAGTTGCTTTTGCATTTGATTTAGGAGGTGCTTATATGTCTAGTTCTGATCATAAAGCTCAATATTCAGCTATGTCGGTAAGATTAAAAGAATTTGGAATTAATTCAGCAAAAGAGTTTGTAGATGAAGAAGTGAAAGATCAAGAAAAGGTTTTGAAAGGATTCCAAAAAGAACAAGAATCGTTAGAAAAAGATAAAGCTAGTTACGAGAAAGACATCGAAGATTACAAGAAAAAAATTGAAGATGCTGAGAAAAAAATCGAGCAAAACAAAGCTGACCAAGAGAAAAAGAAAACTGAAATCAAAACTCAAGAAGGGAAACTTGAAGAAGTAAATAAGAAATTGAAAGGGATTAAATAATTTCTAAACAATCGTACATAAAAAAGGGGGAAATCAAATTTCCCCCTTTTGTTTCAATCTTATTTTTTTGATTAATACAACTCTAATTTTAAAGCTGATCTGTAATCTTTAATTTCCTCACGATTAATTTTGTGATCTGCCTTTTTCAAAAGATCTAACAAATACAATAAGTTTTCTTGATCTTCAATTTCCAAAGGATATTCATTTCCTTCTTCGTCTTCTTCAAATTGACCTTTTACATCAAATGCTTCACGCTCACTTAAAAATTCATAAGTTAAACGTAATACTTTAACCACTAATGGATCTTGTTCTTTTAGAGCAAACTCTCTTAATTCTTTCAAATCTTCAATTAAACCACTTGCTAAAACACCGTCTTTTGAAACTTTCGCAATGATTTCATCTAATTTTTTATTTGCTGCTGCAATCTTCATAATTTTTAAAATAAATTAGTTTTTGAATGTAACAAAATCCATTTTTCCATTCATTAATGCAAATGTAATGAACTTCCTTTAAAAATGAATTATTTCAGCAAATAACCTGTTATTTTTTTGCAAATCCGTTTATCAACGCTTTTAATCGTTGCATAAAAAAAGGAAAATGCTATATTTGTAAAATACGCAATCTTAAAAAAATTGATTGAATTTGTTATAGAAGGAATTATTACTGGACTTGTTTTAAGCATAATGATTGGCCCAGTCTTCTTTGTGCTATTAGAAACTAGTATTCGCAAAGGTGTTCGTTCTGCCATTACATTCGATGCGGGAGTTCTGCTTAGTGATTTAATTTACATAGCTTTAGTCTATTTTTTCTTTTCGAAAGTAGCCTCAATCACAGAAGCAGGTGAAAACAACGATGTAGCTAAATTAATTGCTGGAATCTTATTTTTAGCCTATGGAATAGTTTCTTATTTTAAAAAACAGAAAAAAGTTGTTTTAGATGAAGATGGAAATGTCATTCAACAGAATTATTGGAAATTATTTTTCAAAGGATTTATATTAAACTTCTTTAATCCTATGGTTATCTTCTATTGGTTTAGTATTTTAACTATCCATGGTAAAGAATCGCAATTACCATTTGTAATGATCATTTTAATTACATATTTCACTATTGATTTTTTGAAAATTCTTGGAGCGAAAAAATTGAGGCCTCTGGTTACGGAGAAAAGATTAAACACATTAAATCATTTTATTGGAATCATTTTTCTTGGATTTGGAGCGTTCTTGCTCATCAGGGGAATTCTGAAAATGATGTAACAAATATTAAAAATCAAGTTATTTAATAAACTTTTAAATATGTTTAAGAACTGCTGCTTCCTTTTAATTTTTCTACCATTTTTCTTTTTTGCTCAAGAAATCAAAAAAGAAAATCTTTCTAAAAAAGTATCTCAATATTGGGATTTTGATAAAACTAAAATTCAATCAACAGGTTCATATTATGTCGACCAATTAGGAGAGACAGAAGACAATCACGGAAAATGGATTTACTTTGATAAGTTTGGTTCGATAGAAGAAGAACGAAATTATTACAGAGGAAAATTGAACGGAAAAGTGATGGTTTATTATCCAAATGGAAAACCAAAACAAGAAGGTTATTTCAAAATGGATAAGCAAGACAGTATCTCTCGTGAATGGAATGAAAATGGAAAATTAGCAAAAGAAGGAAGTTTTAAAGACGATAGACCATTCGGTATTTGGAAATATTATTACATCGATGGAAAAGAAAAATCTCACGAAGAGGAAGTAGATAGTGTAAACTATGTTCGCTCATTTTGGATTGACGACTCTGTTCATACACAAACGATTACAAATGGAACAGGTGAGATGTTTGTCTATCATAACACTGGAACACTTAAAGAATATTATGCTTATAAAGCTGGATTGAAAGACGGTCCTTTTGAAGAAAATAGTATATATGGATACAAACTGTTAACTGGAAGTTTCAAAAATGGTAAAATGGATGGAGAATGGATTTATTCTTATTACACAGGTGAAACGGAAAAAATCACTCATTACAAAAATGGTTTATTAGAAGGTGATTACAAATATTTCTTCGACAAGAAACGTTTACAAGTAAAAGGACAATATTTAGAAGGACAAAAAACAGGTGAGTGGACATGGTACACAAATACGGGTTCTTTAGATATGCAAGGTTCGTTCTTAAAAGATAAGCAAAACGGTAAATGGACCTATTGGTATCCAACAGGAAATCAAGTTTCATATACTGCTGAATATAAGGACGATAAAAAAACTGGTCATTGGACATATTGGTATCAAAACGGCAAAAAATTTAAAGAAGGTGATTTTGCAAACGATGAGAAAAATGGTCGTTGGAGAACTTGGTATGAGAATGAAGTCTTATTAATGGATGGCGTTTATGTCAATGGAAAAGAAGAAGGAGAATGGTTGAATTATTGGGACAATGCTGTGTTAAAGAATTCCGTTTCATTTAAAAAAGGATTAATGAATGGTGTTTGGAAATCATTTTATCCATCAGGTCATCCAAAATTAACTGGTTTTTATAAAGATAACTTCAAAACAGGAGAATGGGTAGATTACTTCGAAAATGGAACCACAAAAGATGTAGTGACTTATAAAGTAGTCAAAGAAAAATCAAAAGTCAAATATGGTTTCATGAAAGGACGTGAAGTCAAAGAAAGCGTAAAAGATGGACATTCAGCTTCTTACTCAGCAAAAGACTTTAGAAAAACGGAAGAAGGAGATTTCAAAGACGGTAAAAAGGATGGCGAATGGATTGCTTATTATCCTGGAGGAAAAATGGCAGCAATCGTTACAAACTATAAAGAAGGCGAATTAGACGGACCAATGAAACAATATGAT
>CALPUT020000122.1 GCA_943326825.2 Chryseobacterium gleum
AAATAGCTAAAATTAATTTTGATTTTGGTGGGAAATCAGCAATGATAGAAGAAATAAGAGAAATTTACAATATTCTTAAAAATTAAAAATGGATCCAATTAAACAATTTGAATTAGAAAGAGCTGAAGCTATAAAAGCAATGGGCGAAGATCAAGAATTAAGACAAAAATCACTTGATTGGATGTTACATGCTGACAAATATAAGTATACTTATAATTACAGTTGGATGGGGAGACCTATAATTAAATATCCGAATGATATTTTGATTTTACAAGAAATGATTTGGAGTTTAAAACCAGATTATATTGTAGAAACTGGAATTGCTCATGGTGGTAGTATTATTTTTTCTGCTTCTATGTTGGAATTATTAGGACACGGAGAAGTAATAGCAGTTGATATTGATATTCGTAAGCACAATAGAGATGAAATTGAAAAACATCCAATGAACAAAAGAATTACAATGATTGAAGGTTCAAGTATTGATCCAGAAATTGTAAATGCTATTAAAGAAAAAGTTAAGGGTAAAAAAGTTTTAGTTTGTTTGGATTCAAATCATACGCATGAGCATGTTTTAGAAGAATTAAGAATGTATTCAGACATGGTAAATGTTGATTCTTATATAGTATGTCCAGATACTTTTGTTGAATATTTCCCTAAAGGTTATTGCAATGATAGACCTTGGGATGTTGGTAATAATCCAATGACTGCATTAATTGCATTTTTGAAAGAAGATGATCGTTTTATAATTGATAAGGATATTGATAATAAATTAATGATTACTGAAGGATTTGATGGTTATTTAAAACGTATAAAATAAATGGCTAATTTCTTTCATCCAACTGTTTCAATTGCCCCCTTGGTTTCTATAGAAGTTTCTTCCAGAGGAACACATACTTATTTAGATGAAGGTTGTGTGATAGATGATTTTGTGAAAATTAAACATGTTGGAGGGAATGGAGATATTAAAATTGGTAAAAATTGTTATATAAACTCCGGATGTGTATTTTATTCTGGTAATGGAATTACATTCGGAGATTATGTCTTATTAGGTCCTAATTGTAATATTGTTCCTACTAACCATAATTATGCTGATAAATCAATAGTAATCCGTGTTCAAGGACATATGCCATCTAAAGGTGGAGTTGTCATTGAAGATGATGTTTGGTTAGGAGCAAATGTCACAGTTTTGGATGGAGCATATATACGAAAAGGTTGTGTAATTGCAGCAAATTCTTTAGTTGTTGGAGAAACAGAAGAATATGCAATTTATGCGGGTACACCCGCTAAAAAAATCCGAAATAGATAATGAAGCAACCTTTAGTTACAGTTGGATTACCAATTTACAATAGACCAGAAGGGTTGAGAAATACGCTAGAATGTTTTATAAATCAAACGTATAAAAACATTGAAATTATCATAGCTGATAATTGTTCTCCGAATCCAGAGGTTGAGAAAATAGCTAAAGAATATGTGTTAAAAGATCAACGTATTTCGTACTACAGACATGATTCTAATAAAGGTTGGGGATTCAATACTATTTTTGTAATCGATAGAGCGAAGGGCAAATATTTTATGCGTGCCACTGATGATGATTGGTGGGATAATTCATTTATAGAGAAAATGGTAGATTTATTTCAATCAAATTCAAATATAATTTTAGCAAGTTCAGAATTTAATTATACAGATATTGATAGAAATGTATTATGGAATTATGGTATTAAAAATCATTATGAATTTTTAAAGAAATTTACAACGTCTTACAAAAAGCAAAACTTAAAAGACTATATAAATCAATTTGAAGGTTTTGGTAAAGCTTCAATTTATTTGGGTATGTATAATCTATCCGTATTAAAGGATAAATACATTCAGGACCTATTATTTAATGAAGATCTAATGGGTGATTTGTTGATTAATTTATATTGTCTGATAAATGGAGAAATTGCTATACATCCAGATTGTTTAATAAATTTCACAGTTGGAAATCCTAAATTTTATAAAGAAGATGAAATTAATAATAATTCAATAAATTTATTTTTTATTAAAATTAATTACATTAAAATTCTTAGTTTATTTAAAAAGTGGAATGGATATTTTTCTAAAATCCGTAAACTTATTTTAAAAAGTAAGTTAAATTTCAGAGTGAAATTATATTTATTACTCATTCTTTTTAAAAGAAGGTTCTTATTTTATTACGATTTAATAACAGTAAATTGTGATAGTTGGCCATTTAATCTTTTTTATAGAATAAGAAGAAAATATACATTAGAATGAAAGATAGACCATTAGTAACTGTTCTGATGCCCGTTTATAACGGTGAAAAATTTTTAAGAAATGCAATAGAAAGCATTTTAAATCAGTCTTATAATAATATTGAATTTTTAATAATAAATGATGGGTCATTAGATGATTCAAAAAACATTATCCTTTCATATAACGATGAACGAATTCGTTTTATTGATAATGAGAGAAATATTGGTTTAATACAGACACTAAATTTAGGGTTTAAATTAGCAAGTGGTGAATTTATTGCAAGAATTGATGCAGATGATATTGCTTTTTCAAATAGAATTGACACTCAGATTGATTTTTTATTAAGAAATTGTGATTATGGATTAGTAGGAAGTTCAGCAATTTTAATTGATGAAAATAATAATGAAATTGGAAATTTAAGATTTTCGATTGAACATGAGAAAATAAAATTTTTATTAGGTTATCATAATTTGTTTATTCATCCAACATTAATGATTCGAAAAGAAATTATTGAAAAGCATCAATTAATTTTTGATTTTAATTATTTACATGCTGAAGATTACAAGTTTTGGACAGAATTAATTAACTTTACTAAAGTTAAAAATTTTGAAGAACCACTATTGTATTATAGAATTCACAAGAATCAAATAAGTTCTAAATATAATGATATTCAGGTATATAATACACGAAAAATTAAAGAAGAATATATTTTAAAAGCTGGTTTTACAAAAGAAGTGTTATATTATTTTATCTTAGAATCTATAGATGAATTAACTGATAGTGAAAAAATAAAAATGATTTTATCATGTATTTCACTTCATACTCAAAATATAGACATTAATTTTTTTGATAAATTAATTTTAGAAGATTTTGTTGGTAAAAAATGGAAAAATTTATTTCTTGAAATTAACAGTATAAATTTTAAATTATTTAAAATTTTCTGGTACAATATTTTTCGATTTAAAAATAAGTGGACTATAAAACAAATAGTTGCGATTAATTTAAAATTATTTAGATGACGTTAAATTATTCAGTAGTAGTAACTTCTTTAGTGAGGGATAATGAAGATCATATTGATGATTTGATAGTTTTTTTAAAAAAGTTAAATGCTAATTTTAAGCATGTAACTTTTTTAGCTGCAGAAAATAATTCAAAAGATAATACATATAAACAATTAAGAAAAAAGTTGAAAACGTTAAAGCCATTAGGTATAAAATACAAAGTTTATAAATTTTGGCTTGTTAAATATAAGTTTCCTTTAAGAACTCCAAGATTAGCTTATTTACATAATTTTTTAATATCTAAAATAAAGCACACCGACTATCTAATTACGGTTGATTCTGATGGTGTTTTAAAAGATTTTAATTTTGAGGGCTTATTGTCGTGTTTTAATTATCCAATAGAAAGTTGGGATATGATGGGAGCAAATACCAATGAAAAATATTATGATGTCTGGGCTTTAAGAAACAAAGATATTGATTTTGACTGTTGGGATATGGTTTATCATAAAACACAAATGGGTATGAATAAAAATGATGCTATTAAAGAGTTTGTATCAAAACATCAAAAACATATACCTTCAAATAGTGATTTGATTAAAGTTAATTCTTGCTTTGGAGGATTAGGTGTTTATAAATATCAAAGTATTGCAAATTGTTTTCGAGAAGGAAAAAAGCTTATATGTGATTGCAAAAGATACAAAGTAAAAGGTAATTGTATTTCTGAAGTATGCGAACATGTATCTTTTCATCAGCAAATGATAAAAAAAAATAATGCAAAGTTATTTATTAATCCTCGATTAATTGTAGAATGTCCAATTGAACATTTACAATAATTTAAAATTGGATTTATGATTAAACTTTCTATAATAAGCCCAGTTTATAATTCTATAAACTATATTGAAAAGTGTATACAAAATGTATTAGCACAAAATTTACAAGGAATTGAACATTTAATTATGGATGGAGCAAGTTCTGATGGAACTGTTGCAGTAATTGAAAAGTATGCTGAAAAGTTTCCTCATATTAAATTTATTTCTGAAAAAGATAAAGGTCAAAGTGATGCAATGAATAAAGGGATTACTTTGGCAAAAGGAGAGTATATTACTTTTTTGAACGTAGATGATTATTTTTCAGAAAATAGTTTAAAAGAAGTATTGAATATTATCAGCAGTAAAAATGCTCCTGATTTTTTGGTGGGAAATTGCAATGTTTGGAATGCTGATGGAACTTTGCAATATGTGAATAGGCCATCAAAATTAAAACCATGGCATTTGTTGAGTGGTTATTTTCTTCCCGTTAATCCTTCTGCATATTTTTACAGGAAAAAAATTCACGATTTAGTTGGTCCTTATAATGAGTCCAATCATTTTAATATGGATATTGAATTTTTAATTCAAGCAGCATTAGTTACTGAATTGAAATATGAGCCTGTTGTTTGGGGTAATTTCAGATTACTACCTAATACTAAAACGGTAAGCGATCAATCATCAGGAAACATTGAAAAAAGAAAAAAAGAATTATACAATAAATATCTAGCTAAAGTATCTATTAAGATTAAATTTTTCACTAAGTGTGTAGTGTATAGAAACAAAGTTGATAGATTTTTATATAAATTTAAAAAAGTAATTATTTTACCATTTGATAAAGTGTATTATAAACTCAAATTAATACTAAATTCATCAAAGTGAAAAATAGTATTTCCATATTAATTAGTTCATATAATGGTAGATTTAAACTGGAATCTACATTAATGGCCTTGTCTAAATTAGATATTGCCGACATTGATTTTTTGGAATTAATAATTGTAGACAATGCTTCTACAGATAATACAGCTGAGTTTGTTAGAGATGTATGGTTGAAATATGATGCTCCTTTTGAATTAAAGGTATTATTAGAAGAAATACCAGGAAAATTACATGCACAAGAATTGGGCTTAAAAAATTGTCAAGGAGACTTTGTATTGATTTGTGATGATGATAATTCATTAAATGAAAACTACCTTCAAATAGGGTTGAATTATTTTGAAAAACATCCACAAATTGGTGTATTAGGTGGTCAAGGAATTGCAGTTTCTACGGTTCCAATACCAGATTGGTTCAAAGAATATGATTATTATTTTGCATGTGCCCCTCAAGCTCCTCAAACAGGTAATGTTGTACCTACGCGAAATGTTGTATATGGAGCAGGGATGTGGATTCGCAAATCCGCCTATACAAAAGCAAAAGAATTAGGATTTCAATTTATTTTAGGTTCACGAACAGGAACAAAATTAACAACTGGAGGTGAAGACAGTGAATTATGTTGGGCGATTAAGTTATTAGGATTTGAAATTTGGTACATAGATGAAATGAAATTTTTACATCATGTACATGCTGATAGATTAACACCTTTATATAGAAAACGACTACTAAAAGGAATGAATAGTAATGGACCATTGGCATGGATTTATTTGAGAGTTTGGAAGAATAATATCACTAAAGAGGTTTCAAATTTTTGGGTTAAAGAACTACTGTATTCATTTAAAGATTTTATGAACATTTTATTTAAATTAAACAGTGGTGATACTAAAAAAATAATAAAATCAAATATTCTTTTTTATTTAAGATATCGTTCGGAATTTGATGAAAAGTTTAATCAGGTTATTCAATACAGAAATAAATGTTTAAAAATAAATAATTAGTTTAAAATGAATAAGCCCTTTTTTTCAATTATTATTCCGGCATTTAATAGAGCTCATTCGATTAAAAAAGCAATTGCTAGTATACTTAATCAAACATTCAATGATTTTGAAATTATTGTTATCGATGATGCTTCTACAGATTCGACAAAAGAAATTATTGAGTCCATTAAGGATGTTCGAATTAAATATTTCAAAAATGAACAAAATCAGGAACGTTGTATTTCTAGAAACAAAGGGATTGAATTAGCGAAAGGAGAATACATTTGTTTTTTAGATAGCGACGATTATCATATGCCGAATCATTTACAGACGATTTATGATGAAATTGAAAAAAATAATTTTAAAAAAGCTTTCTATTTTGTAAATGCATGGGACGAAACTGAAGAAGGAGAAAGATCTGAAAGAATTTGTCCAGATTTCCCTCAAACAAATTCTCACCCTCACCCCCAATCTTATTACACATACTTTTTAAGATATACAGTTAATCCACAACGCTGGGCTGTCCATCATACCATATTTGAAAAAGTAAAATTTGATCCTGAAGTGGTAATATGCGAAGACATGGATACTAGTTTAAGAATTGTTGCAAAACAATATCCAATAGTTCAAATAAAAGAGAGAACAACGGTATATATAGCAGCATCTGATAGTTTTACACATGGGGATAAAAACAAATGGGAAAAAGAACTATATTATTTAAAACGTATTTTTAATAAGAATGAATTAAAAGGATTGCTGCAAAAAAATGAAACGAATCGGTTGTTGAGCATGTGTTTTTTTCATCTTTCAAATAAAATGTTTTTGCAAGGTTTTAAAGTAAAAACGATGTTATATGCATTGAAATCATATATATTTTTTCCAAAGGGATACAATGGAAAAACGAATAAAATACTATTAGTAAACAGTATATATTCTTTACCTTTTTTTGGTTGGTGTATTCAAAAATTAAAGTCGATATGAAAAGTCAAAATATTAAAACTGATTTACCGTTAAACTTTAAGAAAGAATCAATGGACAAATATTTCGCACCATTGATTAACTCTAAAATAAAACAACCAAAGATCAAGTATTTAAACAATGTTTTTGTAAACACACAAGGATTGGTATTAAAAAATGGATTTTTAGTTAAAGGTTGTGCGTTTAATTTAATTGGAAAGGAAGATAATACATTTTACTTCCCTTTTTGGAAATTGACTTTAGAACAAATGATTGTTTCAAAATGTGGGAAAAGCTTAAAATCGATTCAATTAAAGGATCAAAGTTATTTGCTTATTCATTCCAAATGGTTCAATTATTCATTTTGGATCAATTCCTACTTACTACGATTGATTCAAGCAGAAGAAGAAGGTTTATTAGATAAAGTAAAAGTGATTTATCCGAAAGAATGGG
>CALPUT020000123.1 GCA_943326825.2 Chryseobacterium gleum
ACTTTTTCCTGAAAGTATTGATGAAGCAATCAAAGCTATTGCAACTAAAGTGAAAGAAGGAAAAATTTCTAAATTGGAAATTGATCAAAGATGTTTGAAAGTTTTAAAAGCAAAATATAAATACATTATTCAACCTAAAACACAAACGAAATATACAGAAGGTGAAATTGATTGGGCTAAAAAACAAGTCTATGAAAAAGCTTTAAATGTTTTGAAAAATGAGGATGTAACATTGCCTTTAAAACAAATGAATCAACGAATTGCTCGAGTTAGTATTGGTCCCAACACGTATGTATTTAGAGAAGGAATCGAGCGTTTTAGTAAAATAGATCATTTCCACTATTATACTGCAGAAGAAGCAATTGAGCGAATGGGAGATCAATTAAAGAATTATGACATTATTATTACAGCTTTGCATTCAAATACTGTTCGACCAAAAAATGATTTTGGAATGCCTAAAGGATGGAGAACTTGGATTGAAAAACTACCAAATAATAAGAAAAACATTCTTTTTGTCTTTGGAAACCCTTTGGTTTTGAATGAAAAAGCTGAATTTTCAAAATTCAATTCTATTGTAATTGGTTATGAAAATCACCCTATATTATTAGAAAGAGCATCACAATTATTATTTGGTGCTTTAGAAGTAAATGGTAAAACGAATTTCACTATTTCAAAAGAATTTCCAATCGAATCAGGAATTAAAGTAGCTTGGGGTGGAAGATTGAAATTCTCACAACCAGAAGAATTTGGAATGTCAGACAGTGATTTTAAAGAAGTTGATCGATTAGCATTAAATGGAATTGAAAAAGGTGCTTTCCCAGGATGTCAAATTGTTGTTGCTTTAGAAGGTAAAATAATTTATCAAAAACCGTTTGGAACTCAACGCTATGAAGATTCAATTAAAGTTCAAAATACAGATGTTTATGATATTGCTTCAGTAACAAAAATTGCAGGGTCTACATTTGGTGTCATGAAACTTCAAACCCAAGGAAAATTTTCATGTGATAAACATTTAAAGGATTACATTGAAGACGTTACTGGTTCTGGTGAATTTGGTAATATTTTGATTCGAGACATGATGACACATCAGGCAGGATTGACTCCATGGATTCCTTTTTATAAAAAATCGATGATTAATGGTGAATGGAAACCGAATGTATATTCAACTGAAAAGAAAAAAGGATATGAAACTCAAGTAGCAAAGGATTTATGGATTAAAGATTCATATGTAGATACAATATACAAACAAATCTTATCATCTACTTTAGGTGAAAAGAAATATGAGTATTCTGATTTAGGTTATTATTTCATCAAGAAAATAGTTGAAAAACAATCAGGTTTAGCATTCGATAGCTATTTGATGGAAAACTTATATGAACCAATGGGATTACAATACATGCGCTATCAGCCTAGAAAATACTTCCCATTGAGTCAGATTGTTCCAACTGAATTTGACAAAGCATTCAGAAAACAACAAGTTCATGGGTATGTTCATGATCCAGGAGCTGCAATGTTAGGTGGAATTGGTGGACATGCAGGTTTGTTCTCAAATGCTACTGATTTAGCATCTGTTATGCAAGTGTTTTTAAATAAAGGTTTCTATGGTGGTGTTACTTATATTGATCCAACTGTTGTAAGTGAATTTACGAAATGCCAATATTATCCTTCAAATAGAAGAGGTATAGGATTTGATCGTCCTAAAAATAGTGGAGGTGGAACTTGCCACGAAATTGCTTCACAAAGCAGTTTTGGTCATTCAGGTTTTACAGGTACTTTAGCTTGGGCTGATCCAGAATATAAAATAAACTTTGTGTTTTTATCAAACCGAGTTTATCAAAATCAAGATAATTGGAAAATACGCGATTTGAATATTCGAACGGATATTCAAAAAGCAATTTACGATGCAATAATTAAAGCTAAAGCTAAAAAGTAAAACAAATGAAAATAGGAATTGTATTGTATCCAACATTTGGTGGGAGTGGAGTAGTTGCTACCGAATTAGGAAAAGCATTAGCGAAAAAAGGTCATGAGATACATTTCATTACGTATTCTCAGCCGGTTAGACTTGGCAGTTTCCGTGAAAACATCTATTATCATGAAGTTGCTATAAGTGATTATCCACTTTTCGATCATCAACCTTATGAAACTATTTTGGCAAGTAAAATGGTAGATGTTGTGAAATATGAAAAATTAGATATTTTACATGTTCATTATGCTATACCTCATGCATCTGCTGCATATATGGCTAGACAAATATTAGCTTCTCAAGGAATTAAAATTCCATTTGTAACTACTTTGCATGGTACAGATATAACATTAGTAGGAAAAGATCCTTCTTTTGAACCTGTGATCTCATTTTGTATTAATCAGTCTGATGCTGTTACTGCAGTTTCAGAAAGCCTAAAAAATGATACTTACAATCATTTTCATACTACAAGAGAAATTAAAGTTGTTCCAAATTTCATTGCATCGAATGATCATTTACCTGAAAAGTCGTTAGAAAAAAGACGAAGATATGCTAGTGATGATGAACGGATTTTATGTCACATCTCAAATTTTAGAAAAGTAAAAAGAGTGGAGGATGTTTTAATGATTTTTTCAAAAGTAGCTGAGAAAATCCCTGCAAAATTAATATTTGCAGGCGATGGACCAGAACGCTATAATTTAGAGCGACTTTGCCGTGAGATGAATTTATGTCAAAAAGTAATTTTCATTGGTAAAATAAGTGACACGTCACATGTTCTAGAAATGTCTGATCTATTCTTGTTGCCTTCTGAAACAGAAAGTTTTGGATTGGCTGCATTAGAAGCTTTAGCAGTTGGAGTACCTGTTATTTCTTCAAATACAGGAGGGATACCTGAAGTTAATCTTCAAGATATTACAGGCTTTCTATCAGATGTAGGTAATGTGGATGAAATGGCTGAAAATTGCATGAAATTACTTCAAGATGAATCTAAATTTCAAGAATTTAGAGTAAACGCTTTGAATCGAGCGAAAAAATTTAGCTTAGAAATAGTATTACCAATGTATGAGGAGATTTATTTTACTTTAGTTAATAATTAGAAATCATTTAAATGAATATTGAAGAAACGTTAGGCACTAAATTTTCATCACCACAACAGATGGTGATTATCAATTTACGTTACACCTCAAATATATTGAGTAATTATCAAAATAATTTTTTGAGTGAATATAATATTTCAATAGCTCAATTTAATATTCTTCGAATTTTAAGAGGAGCTAAAGTTGAGTTGAATGTTAATACAGTTAAAGAAAGGATGATTGAAAAATCACCAAACACGACTCGTTTAATGGATAAATTATTGGCGAAAGAATTTATAGCTCGAAGAAATTGCATCGAAGATAGAAGGGTTGTCTATGTTGAAATTACATCGAAAGGTTTGAAATTGTTGAAAGTATTAGATTCTAAAATTAAAGATGCTAGTTTTACTCCAAAAAACATTTCTGATGAAGAAGCAGAAATATTAAGTAATTTATTAGATAAACTTAGAGGTGAGTTTCATTGAATGAATCTTTCACAATACTGAATGAAATTCTGAAAAATAATTCTACCATGATTTCCTGAAACTTCAGGGTGGAACTGAACTCCGAAAAATGGTTTAGATTCATGCATCATTGCTTCGTTTACACAAGTATCGGAAGAAGCTATTAGTTTGAAATTTTGTGGAATTGAAATCGTTTCACAATGATCCTCCATCATATCAATTTCAGTTGGCAATTTATCGAAAAGGAGACATTCCTCAAATATTTCAACAGTTTGAAAGTCTCGATCTTCTTTCATTCTAGATCCAAATGCTCCAAATGTTAATCCAATTAATTGATGACCAAAACAAATACCAAAAACCGGAATATTAGTCTCTTTTAACCATTTTACTTTCTCCAAGTAAGGGCTTGGATCAACTTCAGTGATTAAAATGGGCGCTCCAGAAATAATTATTCCAAGTTTGCCATCTAAATTTTCTGATGTTAAATCTTGAATTTTAATTGTTTCATAATCCATAAATTCATCGACTAATTGTTCGATGAATTCTGTTTTTTGGCTTCCACAATCAATAATTAAAATCATAGATATACAATTCCTATTCCTTGTCTAACGATTGTTGCATTTCCATCTGTACAATCAACAATTGTCGAAGCGTTTAAATTTCCAGGTCCACCGTCGATGATTAAATCAATTTTATCATCATCTTCATATTTTTCATAAATAGCGTAAGGATCAGCAAAATAATCTTGAACAGTATCTTCTTCATTGTGTAAAGAAGTTGTCGCTATTGGATTTCCTAATTTTTCAACAATCGCTAATATGATTTTATTATCAGGTATTCGGATACCTATTTCTTTACGGTTTGTATCAAAAAGTCGTGGTATTTCATTTGTAGCAGTTAAAATAAAAGTAAACGGACCAGGAAAACATTGTTTTAACAATTTAAATGTTGAACGGTCGATTTGTTTACTATAATCTGATAAATTACTTAAATCATGACAAATGATAGAGAAATTAGCTTTGTTTAATTTAATTCCTTTCAAATTAGCAAGGTTTTGCAAGGCTTTTTTATTGTATAAATCACAACCCATACTGTAAACAGTATCAGTCGGAAAAATAATGATTCCACCTTTTTTTAATACTTCTACAACTTGATCAATTAAACGAGTATCAATATTGGATGGATTTATTTCTATAAACATTTTTTATTTTATGTATGTAATAAGTTTTTTCTTTTTATTGATCAATTCCAATTTATTAACTGAAATTGATTTAACCTTAAATTCATCTGTTTTAGGTGAATTTTGACCAATATTTTTGATTAACATCAAATTATCTTCTTCAACTTCCCATTGACCTTTAGAAATAGGTTGAATTTTATCAATACCTGCTTTTGCAAATTTAGGATCGTTAAGAATTGTATTTAATTCAAAATAACCTGCTTTTTCTATATTTAATTCAATATCTGATGAACCATCCGATTTTTCTTGAACAAGTTTCCATTTCCCAGCAAATTTTATTTCATCTTCTGAAAGTTCTTTCTTGTCTTGTTCCTTCAATTCAGAATTATTGCAAGAATTTAAGATTAAAACGTTTGAGATAAATAAAACTTTTAAAATTAAAATTGATAATTTTTTCATCGGTTTATTTTTAAATAGTGTAATAGTGTAAAATTCAATAGTCAGTTTAGTTTAATAAAAATACAAATTTATTTATAAATAAAACAAGATATCGCTTTATGATCACTATAAATTTCTTTTTGGATTTTAAAATTTGCAGAATTCAAAGAAGGTGAATAAAAAATGTAATCAATTCTTCCAGCTGGAACTCTACCCGCATATGTTGAACCAATTCCAGTTTCACAGTTTTTGTAAGCATCTGTTAAACTTTTACAAAATTGATTATAGGTATAAGACATTGGCGTATCATTGAAATCACCACAAATCACAACTGGATAAGGTGAAGTTTCCATATGTTTAATAATTGTTAAGGCTTGATCTGCACGTTTTGGAAATGCAATTCTTAATTTATCAACCATTATTCTAACAGCTGATTTTTCTATGTTTGGATCATGTAATTCATCTCCAAAAACAGCATACTCATCTGAATTAAATTTTATTGATCTTAAATGCACATTGTAGATTCTTAGAGTATCAGTATTTTTTACAATATCTGCATAGATACAATAATTATCATCGTCATCGTTTTCAATTACTACAGCTCCTTTTGAAATCATAGGATATTTCGATAACATAGCGATACCAAAATTTTGTCGCCCTTTTAATTTATGACTGTAACGCTCATGATAATCTTTTATACCTAATGCTTTGATTAAATAATCACGAGTTGGGAATTCAGTAGGTTTATCTTGATGATAGAATTCTTGAAAACAAATTACATCTGGATTTTCACGTTCAATGTAATGAAAAATAGAATCTCTGTTTTCGTATTTTTCTCGAGTTGTCCAATCATATAAATCAAACAAACGAACATTGTAATTCATAATATGAAAAGTCTGTTCTTTCAATGGTAACACTTCTGGTTCAGAACCAACAGCAATCATTCTAAAATGTAATTTACCTCCAATGATCAATACCAAAAGTGTAAATAAGGCCCATTTTGATCGAGCTAAAATCCAAATCAAAAGGAATAATAAAGTACAAACCAAAATAACAGGATAAGCTAATCCGAAAAATGGTAAAATCCAAAAAGTACTTGGATGCACAAAAGGACATAAATAAGCTAAAAGCAAGCTTAACAGACATATAATTGTCAACACTTTAAAAAGTGAAGAAAAGCTTAATATTTTCTTTAGTATTTTACCCATTTTTACTTTGTTTGAAAAGATAATCTTTTTCAGCTTTTGATAATGACTCGTAACCAGATTTTGCAATCTTGTCTAAAATAGCGTCAGTTTGAATTTGCCGCTGTTTTGCGTCTAAATTATATTCTTCATCAGATTTAAAATTTGGATGTCTTCCACCTTTTTGAACTTTCATTTTTGGAGTTCTTTTCCCAAATAATGTTTGGAAAAAACCACCTATACTCTCAATAAAACGTTGAAATACAGTTATAATATTTGATCGACTATGTAAATTTTTTATTGAAATTAAACCTAAAATTACTCCTCCCAAATGTGCAAAATGTGCAGTCGGATCTTTAAATGAGTTATCTGAAAGATTTGAGTAAATAGAAGATAAATCAATTAAAATAAATATTCCTGCAAGAAGAATTATTTTAACTGGAAATAAACCGAAAAACATTACTTGTAGATTAGGACGATAGAAGGCTAAAGCAGCGAAAATTGACATTATTGCTCCTGATGCTCCAATAACAGGCGTATATCCTAATCTTGGAAATAAAGTATGTATTAAAATTTCAAAAACACATCCGAAAAAACCACCTATAAAATAAGTATATACCAAACGCTTTCCATCAAATAATTTTTCAAATAATTGACCAGCAAAGTACAGCATTATCATATTTGCAATTAAATGAAAGATTGTTATATGAGTGAAAATACTAGTTAATATCGTCCAAGGTTTAATTATGAAATATGTAAACCTTGTTTCTAAAGTGAAAAATGAAAAAAATCCATCATAAAATATTTTGTAGTCATTTCCCCAAATTAATCTGGATAGTACTTCTATGAAACCTAGAAACAAAAAAACACATACGTTAATCGATATCAATCGAACAGTCATACCACCTGTTCTCCATTGATTTTTTAAAATGTCTGAAAAAGAATGTTCTGTTTGCATTAATAAAAGTTTTTACGATCTGTTCTACGCCAAATTAAAATA
>CALPUT020000124.1 GCA_943326825.2 Chryseobacterium gleum
GAACCTGAACCAACCGTCATAAAACGATAATAATAGCTTGTTGAATCAACATTTGAAAAATACACTTCAAGATGAAATGCACTATCTATAAATTCTGGATACAATTCAACTGTTGCAATTCGTTGATGATTTGAATTATAGATGGTATCATATTGAACAGTACCTGCAATTGCTTTCATATTGTAGAAATTTGTTTTCCCTCTAAAACCATAAGATGGAGCTGGTTTATCTGCACCTAAAGCAAAATCAATTAATCGAGCATCAGTTGTATCTGTCCAGATATCCATGTAAATTTTATTTGACAATCCGAAAAAATTGGCACTTGGATTATTTTGCCACCAAACAAAAGAAGTATCAGAAGTAGCTGTTCCTCTTACATGCATCCTTCCATAATTTCCTGCATTTCCTGCAGCGCAAACGATGATTCTACCAGGATGTTCATCTACTAAATATTCCATTAATTCAGAGGCAGGATCATTTCCATCGTGACTTCCTAAATAAACCCCCATACTGATATTAATAACTGCTGGTTTTCCAACTGAATCTGCGTATTTAAAAATATAATCGCAGGCATCTGCAATAGTGAGTGTCCAATTAATCGTATCTGAATATGATTGAACAAAAACAATATCTGCTTCAGGAGCATTCCCTTCATTATCCCCAACAGATAATCCATTTCCAGCAGCTCTTCCTGTTACAGAAGTTCCATGACCTCCTGATGCAACTGGATCAGAGCCTGAAAAAAGATTATTATTTATTGCTGTGCTATCCCACAATTTACCATAACCATAAGCTGAAAATTGATTTACACCTCTGTATGTTTGATCCCAATATCTTAAAACTCTTGTTCTTCCTAATGAGTCTTTAAAATCTGGATGAGTAACATCAAGTCCTGCATCTATTACTCCCACAATTACATCTTTCCCTTTATAAGCTGATGATAATCCACCTGCACCTTGATGCACTTGATTAACAAAATGTAATTGTCTAGATGAGTCATTTAAAACCACAGGTGGATTGGCTTCAAAATGAAAATCAGAGATATTTCCTAATTTCTTGTTTTTAACTAACCATTCAGTAGTCGATGTAAAATAAATGTTTCGTTTTGTGATATTTTTAATTTTAATTTTCTCCTCCTTTAAAAAAGCTAAATTTTTAGAATTATTCTCAACTGAAAATGGAGCAATTGTATTTCCATTTACATTCAAATATTTGATTTCAACTCGACTTTCTTGTGTAAAAACAAATTGATAGATTAAAATAAGTAAAAGAGTTAAATATGTTTTCATCAAAACCGTTTGTAATTTATTTATAGATGTACAAGTAAATATACTGCCATCTATTTAAATAATAAAGTTTATATTGAAATATTTACCACTTTTGTAAAATAAGTTTAGAAATTAAAATGAGCATATAAAATGAAAAAAATTATCATCACATTATCACTATCTGTTTTTTCATTAGGATTAACAAACATCTTATACGGACAAGTTGATTCTAAAATCCTTAATTGGTACAATGGTTCAGGAGCAGGAATGCATACTGAAAAAGCATATAAAAAATTAAAAAAACGTAAATCTTCAACTGTCATTGTTGCAGTAATAGATTCTGGAATTGATATAGAACATAAAGATTTAGAAGGTAAAATCTGGACAAATACGAAAGAAGTAGCTGGAAATGGAATAGATGATGATAAAAATGGTTATGTTGATGATATACATGGATGGAATTATTTAGGGAATGCTAAAGGTGAAAACGTTAACCAAGCGACTTTAGAAAAAACGAGAATTTTAAGAGATTTATCTAAAAAATTTGACGGTATTGATCCAACTACTTTATCCGCAGCTGAAAGTAAAGAGTATGAATTATACCAAAAAGTGAAAGCAGATGTAGAAGGTGAAATAGCTAATTATAATCAATATAAAGCTCAAATGGAAATGCTTCCTACAATTATGAAGCAAGTTCCAACAATGGTTGGTTCAATCTTAGGTAAAACAGATTATACTGAAAAAGATTTAGTAAAATGGGATCCTAAAACAGAAGATCAAATTCAATTGAAAGGTTTGGCTTTGGCTATGGTTAAAGGTCAATTATCTTTAGAAATGATTGAAGAACAAGCTCATTCAATTAATGATTTATTAGATTACAGCTTAAACTTAAACTTTAATGAAAGAGAAATCATCGGTGATAATCCAAAAGATTTTTCAGATGTTCATTACGGAAATAACAATGTTGAAGGTCCTGATGCATTGCATGGTACTCACGTTGGTGGAATCATTGGAGCAAAAAGAGGAAATAATTTAGGAGGTGACGGTGTTGCTGAAAATGTGTTATTGATGGCTTTAAGAGCTGTTCCAAATGGTGATGAGAATGATAAAGACATCTCTTTGGCTGTTCGTTATGCTGTTGATAATGGAGCAAAAGTAATTAACATGTCTTTTGGTAAATCATATTCTCCTAATCAAAAAGAAGTATTTGAAGCATTTAAATATGCAGATTCTAAAGGAGTTTTATTGGTTCATGCTGCAGGAAATGATGCTGCGAATGTGGATACAGATCCAAATTTCCCAACTTCATTATACAGTTTTCAAACTCAAAAATTGGATTTATTCTTAACAATTGGGGCTTCTACTCAAAATGCAAAAGGAAATTTAGCTGCTGACTTTTCTAATTACGGTCAAACGAAAGTAGATATTTTCGCTCCAGGTTTCGAAATTTACAATTCTGTTCCTCAAAGTGATTACAAAATCTTACAAGGGACTTCAATGGCTGCTCCTATGATTTCAGGTGTTGCTGCGTTGTTAGTTTCTTATTTCCCATTATTAACAATGAATGAGATTAAAGATGCAATGTTAAAATCAGCGACTTCTTACAAAGGAACTAAACAATCAAAACCTGGTTCTGATGAAAAAGTAAATTTCGGAACACTTTCAGTTACTGGAGGAGTTGTAAATGTGAAAAGTGCAGTTGCAATGTGTATAGAAATGGAAGCTGCAAAAGCTAAAAAATAAAAATAATAAACTTTATATTTGAATGAGGGTGTCCGAAAAGGACGCCCTTTGTTTTAAATAAACCATATAAGGGATTATTAGAACATATAAGTTTTAAATAATTTTGATTAACAAGCTGTTATTCAATTAGATGTAAGTTAACTTATATTACCTTAAATTACTTGTCCCGTATTTTAATCGGGATGGTTTAAATTTAAACTTTAATTAATCTTTTTGAAAAGCACCTTTTTTTAATTCTATAATAAATGAAAAATCTTTTCGTGTTGAGTGCACTAATTTGTATGTCGTTTACTTCATCAAATGTTGAGGATAAGCTAAATGGTTTAGTTAATAATTGGCATAAAGCGGCTTCAAATGCTAACTTTTCAGAATATTTCAATTCAATGTCTGATGATTTTATTTTCTTGGGAACTGCTCCTAATGAACGTTGGAACAAAACAGAATTTGCTAATTTTTCAAAGCCTTATTTTGATAAAGGAAAAGCATGGGATTTCAAACCTTCAAACCGAAAATGGATTATTAAAAAGAACATCGCTTGGTTTGATGAAGATTTAGATACATGGATGAATGGTTGTCGCGGTTCTGGAATATTAGAAAAGCAAAAAGGAGAATGGAAATTGGTTTATTATAATTTGACTGTTTTGATTGAAAATGAAAAGATGAAAGAATTTATTAAGTTGAGGGAATAGTTAATATTTTTTTAAAACTTTCAAGTCTTAATTATAAACTAATGTTAATAACCTTCGTTCATATCTTCTTAAGAAATTCTTTTTAGATTTCATTTCACTTCAGCGATTGAATTCCTTATCTTTGTTACATGGACGAAAAAATGGAAAACACACGTAAACCAACAAACAGATTGAAAAATGTTCAGTTAACTTCTGAATTGGGAAAAGTACCACCGCAAGCTGTTGATGTTGAACAAGCTGTTTTAGGGGCTATGATGTTAGAAAAGAATGCTGTAACAGATGTTATAGATATTTTAACACCTCAAAGTTTCTATGATCCAAAACACCAATATATTTATGGTGCAATCCGTGAATTATTTGGTAGTTCAAGTCCTATCGATTTGTTAACTGTTATAAATAAATTAAAGCAAACAGGAGAATTAGAAGCTTCTGGAGGTGCTGTTTATATTTCTCAATTAACTAGTAGAATTGCTTCTACAGCTCACGTTGAATTTCATGCGAGAATCATTTCTGAAAAATACATTAAGCGTGAGTTGATTCGTATGTCAAGCGAAATTATTCGTGATGCTTACGATGATTCAAATGATGTTTTTGATGTATTAACGAAAGCAGAAGGTGAGTTGTTTAAAATTGCTGAAAACAACATGAGTAATGGTGTTTCAACGATGCAAACTGCCGTTAGACTAGCAATCGAAGAAATTGAGAAAGCATCTCAGAATACAGATGGTATTTCAGGTGTTGCTACTGGTTTCTTTGATTTAGATAAATTAACTTCAGGATGGCAACGTTCTGACATGATTGTTATTGCAGCTCGTCCTGCTATGGGAAAAACAGCTTTTGTATTGTCTATGGCTAGAAATTGTGCTGTAGAATACGGACAAGGTGTTGCTCTGTTTTCTTTAGAGATGTCAGCTGTTCAGTTAGTAAAACGTTTAATAGCGAGTGAATCTCGATTAAGTGCTGAAAAATTAAGAAAAGGTGATTTAAAGGATCACGAATTTCAACAATTACATTCTAGAATTACACGTTTAGCGACTGCTCCTATATTTATTGATGACACACCAGGTATCAGTATTTTCGATTTACGTGCAAAATGTCGTCGTTTGAAAATGCAACATGATATTCAAATTGTCATCATCGATTACTTGCAATTGATGACAGCAGGTGGATCAAAAGGTTCAGGAAATCGTGAGCAAGAGATTTCTCAGATTTCTCGTTCGATTAAAGAAATTGCAAAAGAATTAAATGTTCCTGTAATTGCACTTTCTCAGTTGAGTCGTTCAGTAGAGCAGAGAGGCGGAGATAAACGTCCACAACTTTCAGATCTTCGTGAATCTGGTGCAATTGAGCAAGATGCGGATATTGTATCATTTATTTATAGACCAGAATATTACGGTTTCATGCAAGATGAAGATGGTAATTCAAATCAAGGAATTGGTGAGATTATAGTTGCAAAACACAGAAATGGTGCGTTGGATAGTGTTCGTTTGAGATTTATTGGTGAATATGCTCGTTTTGATAACATCGATAATTATAACGATGATGCTGCTCCAATGGCAATTCCATCAAGTATGAATGCAAATACAAGTTTTGATTCAAATGATTCGGGTAGAATTACAATACAAAGTAAAATGAATTCATTTGACAATGAAGACACAAACTTTGATAAAAACTTTGATATAAATGATACACCATTTTGATTTTTGGAAAGATAATTGTTTGTTCAGTCAAAAATGAATTTTATTTAAAATGAAACAGTTACTAATTCTTATCATCTGTATACTCACTTTTGGAAAAGCTAATGCTTCACAAATATTGATTCCGATGGATGATTCTCAAACGAATCATTTGAAAGCGTATGGTGTTGCATTTTGGATGTTAGAACATGAAATCGTTATCGAATGGCTTTTGAATTACAAAGGAGGTGCTTTTATGACTCCACATTTAAAAGCAGTTGAAGAAGAATTAATTGTAAAAGGAGTTCGTTATGAAGTGATTGCGGATGGACAAGCAAATGCAATTCGTTCACAAATCGGAAGTCCTGAGGCAAATATGGAAATTGTTCAATTAGAAAAAGCTCCGAAAATTGCCGTTTATACACCGAAGGGAAAACAACCTTGGGATGATGCAGTGACCTTAGTGCTTGAATATGCTGAGATTCCGTATGAAAAAATCTATGATTCAGCAATTATAATGGGGAATTTACCAAAATACGATTGGCTGCATTTACATCATGAGGATTTTACAGGACAGTATGGTAAGTTTTATGCTTCATTTCACACATATCCATGGTATCAACAACAACAGTCGCAATTAGAAGCAGACGCAAAATCATTAGGATTTAATAAGGTTTCTCAAATGAAATTAGCGGTTGCAACCAACATACAAAATTTTGTATTGGGTGGTGGATTTTTATTTACCATGTGCAGTGGAACGGACAGTTTTGATATCGCTTTAGCAGCCAGAAATACAGATATTTGTGAATCTATGTTTGATGGTGACGGTTCAGATCCAAATTGTCAATCGAAGTTGGATTATGCGAATACGTTTGCATTTGAAAATTTTAAATTAGAACGAAATCCAATGGAATACGAATATTCCGATATTGATGGAACGAAATTACACCAACGAATGGAGAGTACCGATAAATTCACCTTGTTTGAGTTTTCAGCAAAATGGGATGTTGTTCCAACGATGTTAACACAATGTCACACAGATGTGATCGATGGTTTCATGGGGCAAACTACTGATTTCAAAAAAGATTTAATTAAATCGAATGTTTTGATTCTAGGTGAAAACAAAGCATTAGGAACAGCTCGCTACATTCACGGTGAATTAGGTCAAGGAACATGGACTTTCTATGGAGGTCATGATCCTGAAGATTATGAACATCGAGTTATGGATCCACCAACAGATTTAAGTTTACATCCAAACTCTCCAGGTTACCGCTTGATTTTAAATAACATTTTATTCCCTGCAGCTAAGAAAAAGAAGAGGAAAACTTAGTATGAGTTTATAGTTATTGGACGAAAGTTAATAGTCAAAAATCAGATTTGATAATAAGATTTAGTTTGAATTATTAAATTTCTCACTACTATATATTTACTTTTGGAGATATTTTGAAGTGCAATATTTCTATAATCATAATTAAACTTTTAACGAAGAAGAAAGCCCAAAATCTATTTAATCCACTAAAAAGTTTTAATCACTTTCGTCATAATCGCACAAATTTTGAAATTATTTTCGATAGTTACTTTTTCTGGTTTTCAGGCATCATTTTCAGGGATTAACCAACTACAATCTTTTTCAATTAGAATGTGATTTATTGTTAATTCTCTATCGAAAAAACAAACAGTTATTTGATGATTCTATAGATCTATTCTTAATTACATTACAAATAAATCTTTCAATATAGAGATTAAGAATCCATTAATTAATATATGTAAATAATAAAACTAAATCAACGAGAATCAAGACCTAAATAAATC
>CALPUT020000125.1 GCA_943326825.2 Chryseobacterium gleum
ACAGCAGGAGCAAGTATCACAACATCACAAACAGTTTACATTTATGCTCAAACAGGTACAACACCAAACTGTACAAGTGAGAAGAGTTTTGCAATAACGATCAATAACACACCAGTTATTCCAACTCCAATTAATGTAACAGCATGTGATAGTTATACATTGCCAGCCTTAACAGTAGGAAACTACTTTACAGGAACAGGAGGATCAGGAATAGCGTTAGCAGTAGGCGCAACAATTACATCTACACAAACAGTTTACATTTATGCTCAAACGGTCACAACCCCAAACTGTAAAAGTGAGGAGAGTTTTGTAGTAACGATCAATAAAACACCGGCAATTACTAATCCTGGTAATATAATTGAATGTGATAGCTATGCGCTACCTGTTATTTTAGGTAGTAATTTAAGTGGGAATCAAAATTATTACACAGGATCTCAATCAAATAATGGTCAATTGTTGAATGGACCAGTAACTTCTAGTCAAACTATATGGATTTATGATCATAATGGATCATGTTCTGACGAAGAAAGTTTCCAAGTGACTATCAATATTTCACCAGTAGTTACTTTTAGTTCTAATATTAATAGTGGTTGCTTACCTTTAACAGTTACATTTACAAACACTTCGTCTCCGATTGGTCAATCTCTTTCTTGGAATTTTGGAGATGGAACGATTGTAAACCTTAATCAAAATTTACAAAGTGTGACACATACATTCCAAACGGATAATTGTTTTGATATTATTTTAACAGCAACGAATAATGGTTGTAGTAGTTCAAAACAGCAATTAGATATGATTTGTGCTTATGCATATGCACAAGCTGATTTTAGTTCAAACAAGGTCTCATCTTCAATTATAGATCCTACTTTCTATTTTACAAACACTTCTACTAATGCCTCTATTTTTAATTGGTCAGTTAGTGATGGATATAATGGTGTAACAGTAGATTTGAATCATACTTTCCCTACTTCGATTGATAGTTATTCTATAACTTTAATTGCGAATAATATTCATAACTGTCCTGATACAATTACCAAAACTATAGAAATAACAGATGAATTAATATTCTACGTACCAAATGCATTTACTCCTGATGAAGATAATGCGAACCCATATTTTACGCCTGTTTTCTCAGGAGGATTTATCCCAGAAGATTTCGTTATGTATATTTTTAATAGATGGGGTGAATTGATTTTTGAAACACACGATGCCACTAAAGGTTGGTCAGGTAGATATGGCGTTGATGGAAAAATTTGTCAAGATGATGTGTATGTTTGGAAAATAGAATTCAAGGAAAAAACAACTTATAGATCATATACAAAAACTGGACACGTTTCATTATTGAGGTAAGATTATATTAATCTAATCTTCCTTTAACCGCATTTTCGATTGAATCTTCAAGAGAAATAAACTGAAAATTTAAGATTTTTTTTACTTTAGATGGATCATATATAGTTGATGAGAACGCACTAATTGCAGTTTCTTTTGTGATTACAGGGTTTTTACCAATTAACTTTGAGGTTATACCAGAAAGCATCCAAGATATTTCCAGTAATAATTTAGATACTTTAATTGATGGCTCTTTTTTATTCAATTTTTGAGCTACTATAGATAACATATTTATGAATGAACTATTTTCACCAATGCAAAGAAAACGTTCATTCGAGATGTTACTATTCATTAATTTTTCCATAATTTCAGCAACATCTCGAGCATCAACGAATGCATTTGCCCCAGATGTATAAAATTTCAGACCATTATCAATTGTTTTAAAAATAGTCATTGAACTTTGATTCCAATCACCTACACCAATTAATAAACAAGGATTAACGATTACGGTATTTAATCCTTCTTCAACGCCTCTCCAAATTTCTTTTTCTGCTGAGTATTTTGAAATTGAATAACCACTAGTAGAAGGTGATTGTTTCCATTTAGTATCTTCTGTTACGATTGCATCTTCATTGCCAATTGCTGCTGTAGAGCTGACATAGCATAATTTAGAGATATTGTTTTTTAGACAAGCATCCACAATATTAGCAGTTCCTTCACGATTTATTTTCATCAATTGATAAAAATCTTTACGATAAAATGATACTAGTGCTGCACAATGATATACAGTTTGGCAAGATTTTAATTCTTCATCTAATGAAAGAACATCCAATATATCACACTTTACCCAATTGATTTTTTTTAGTCTTATGTTAAAATTAACTGGGTCATAAAATTTAAATAATTTTATAACGGTCTCAATTTTTTCTTCTTCACGGAAAATTGCTTTGATTGTAACATCAGAATTAGTCAATTGAAATAACAAATGACTGCCCAATAAACCAGTACCTCCTGTAACAAATATCATAGAACGAATTTACAATCTTTCTTCTGAATATAATAGAAAATATTATAAAATGATGATTTCATTTTATAAATGAACAAAATACGGTTTTTAATGAATATTAAATTAAATAGCTTTGTAAAATGAAGTGGTTAATTTTATGTTTATCGTTTTTATTCGTTATAATATATTGTAAATCAGTTTGAAATGAACGAGAGGTGAAGTTGTTCACTAAAAAAAATTAAATATTGTATTTCAAAATGTTATTATAGGAGACAAAGCGTTTTTTCCCCAAGAACTAAAGAATCAAATACAATTACAAGTTCAAATTTCAGGTAATGAAATTCAATTCTATAAAGATTAAGAAGATCGTTTTAATCATAAATTTAAGCTAATTCTTCAATAGGATTCCAAAAAACCACTTTAAAGTTTTCAATTTTATCATTTGTTACAATAATCCCTTCTTTTTCAAGTAATTCCTGCATTAATGTTGGTGTTTGAAAATGCATTTTCCCAGTTAATAACCCATTTCTATTTAATACACGATGAGCTGGTATTTCTGGATTTGAATGTGCTGTATTCATTGCCCATCCGACCATCCGACTACTTCGTTTAGTACCTAAATAATTAGCAATTGCACCATAAGAAGTCGCTCTTCCATGAGGAATTAATTTGACAACTTCAAATACCATTTGAAAAAAATCCTTGTTTTTATCGTTTATACTAGTAATCACATTTTTTTATTAAACGGAGATTAAAATATTTGTTTATTATCGATTAATCTGACTTCCCCGCAAAATGCTGCAATGCACATTGTTGCACCTTCAATCCATTTATCTGTCAATGAAACAAGTGTCAAAGGATGAACGATTTCAATGTATTCAATTAATAATTCACCTGATTTAAAGAATTCAATTGTTTTAGCTTTTACTTCATTCGGTGTTAAATTTTGAGCTAATTCTTTAGCTAAATTTAAAGTTTTAAAGATAATTAATGCAGCTTCTTTTTGATGGTTATCAAGTCTTAAATTCCTACTACTCATAGCCAATCCAGAGGATTCTCTAATGGTTGGGCAAGGAATAATTTCTATTGGTAAATTAAAATGATTTGTCATGTATTTTATCACTGCAACTTGTTGGAAATCTTTTAATCCAAAAAATGCTTTTGAAGGCTTAACAATATCGAATAAGCGATAAACTACATTCACAACACCATTGAAATGTCCAGGTCTTAAAGCGTCTTCCATTACACCATTAAGCGTGCCTAAATCCAACGTAATTTTAGTTAAATCGGCTGGATAAATTTCATCATTTGATGGAGCAAATACAATATCGCATTCACTTTTCGATAATAGTTCAAGATCTGATTCTAGCGTTCTGGGATACTTTAATAAATCATCAGGATTGTTGAATTGTGTTGGGTTTACATAGATACTTACTAAAACTATATCACAAACTTTTTTAGCTTTATGAACCAAGGAAATATGACCAGGATGAAGCGCTCCCATCGAAGGAACAAAGCCTATAGATTTTCCTTCCATTTTCGCATTTGAAATATGGTTTTGTAATGTTTCAATTGTATTATAAACTTCCACAATCGTATCTTTAAATTAGTGTTTCAAACAACAAAACTATTTCTTTTTATTGATGTTCCGCTTTTTTTTTGTAAATTTGTGCTGTTTTACCAATCTACTTTTCGTTCATGGAAAAAAAGAGAATCCTTTTTATGTCACAGGAAATTACACCTTTCCTTCCAAAGTCTGATGTTGCTTCGACAGCTAGAAGACTACCTCAAGGTATACAAGAGGCAGGTAAAGAAATTCGTGTATTTACTCCAAAGTATGGTGCTATCAACGAAAGACGTCATCAATTACATGAAGTAATTCGTTTGTCTGGAATGAATTTAATCATTGATGATACAGATCATCCGTTGATTATAAAAGTGGCATCTATTTCTGCGGCAAGGATGCAAATCTATTTCATCGATAATGATGAATATTTTAAAAGAAAAGGAACTGTAACTGATGATAATGGTGAGTACTTTGCTGATAATGATGAGCGTTGTATTTTCTTTTGTAGAGGTGTATTAGAAACAGTAAAAAAATTAGGTTGGCAACCAGATGTGATTCATTGTCATGGATGGATGACTTTGTTGATGCCAATTTATTTGAAAAAATTATATGCAAAAGACCCACATTTCGCTGATACGAAAGTGATTTATAGTTTATATAACGAAAAGTTTAACAAAAGTTGGGATGCTCGTTTAGGCGAGAAACTTAAATTTGACGGTTTTGATGATGAAATTATTGATAAACTAAAAGATACAAGTTATGAGAACATTGTAAATGTTATGTTACAATATTCTGATGGTGTTAACGTTAGTAGTGAAGATTTAAGTCCAGAGTTGAGAACGATTTTTGATGAAGCAACTTGTTTAAAACAAGATTATGTTCCAGAAGAAAATCAAAACAAAGTAATGTCTGAATTTTTTGATAAAGTAATTGAAGAAGTTGTTCTTATATAAAATGATATTTTTAAAATCTGTAAAGTGGCGGAAAGGTTTATCTCTTTCCGCTACTTTTTTGTTTATACTACTTGTTTTAGCAGCTTGTAAGAAACATCAAACCAAAATTGGTAAAGATGCAATTAACTCTGATGAATATTTAATTTCAGGTGGAATAGATACATTTAAGTTAACTACTTCATCTGTTTTTGCTGACTCTGTTGAAAGCGGCGATACCTATTATAACTTTTTAGGTTCCTACAATGATCCTGTTTTTGGAACTGTTGATGGTAGTTTCTTTACACAATTAAGATTATCTGGTTTAAGTCCAAATTTCGGAGATTTAACATCTGTTGTTATTGATTCATTTGTACTTGGACTTCAATATGCTGGCAATTCAGCTTATTACGGGGATTTATCAAATCAAAAAATAGAAGTTTATCAATTAACAGATGATTTACAGTCAGACTCGATTTATTATACTTTTTCAAATGTAGGTTATAATAATTCAAATAATTTAGTGGTTCCAGGAACGGAAACATTTAAACCTGATTTGATTAGCAGTACTATTATTGACACGACAAAAGTTCCAGCACAAATAAGAGTTCATTTAGACCCTACTTTTGCTATGAATTTGATGCAGCATTCTCAATCAAATGCATCAGATTTTGCATCTCAAACGGCTTTCTTGTCTTATTTTAAAGGATTATACATCAAAACATCAAATGGATATCAAGCACCTGGAGCCGGTGCGGTATTTTATTTAGATACAAAAACAGCATTATCAAAATTGACGATTTATTATACTCAAGCTTCAGTTAAAAAGCGATTTGACTTTTTGATTAATTCTGAATGTGTTGATTTTAATAAATTAAATATACAACGTTCTAATTCGAATATTGTTCAACAAGCTTTGGATACTAAAAGTAATGGAATGAAAGAGTATTACGCTCAATCAAATGAAATTAAAGCTAAAATTGAAATGCCTGGAATTTCAAATCTTCCAAAAAATACAATTATTCATCGAGCTGAATTAGAAATTCCAGTTGAATATCAAGATGGATACAAATATGGAATTGGAAATTATGTTCGAATTCAAAGAGACTATTCATCAACATCAAGTAGTAAAGTGAACTATACTACAAATGGTTATTATGATATTAGTCGTAAAGCATTTATTATCGATTTACGTGTTTATGCTCAATCAGTAGTATCAGGGATAATTGATAATACTGGAATTTATGTGTTCCCGGATTATTTTGATCAATCAGTCGATAGAATCGTTTTTAACGGTCCGAATTCAATAAATAAGAAAAAACCAAAATTAACACTCAAGTATACAGAGTTCTAAAACCCAAAGATTATGTGTGGAATTGTTGCTTACATTGGAAAGAAAGAAGCTTATCCTATTATTATTAAAGGATTAAAGAGATTAGAATATAGAGGTTATGATAGTTCAGGTATCGCTTTATTAGATGGTTCTGAATTGAATTTATACAAACGTCAGGGTAAAGTTTCTAATTTAGAAGAATATGCTGCTGATAAAAATATCAAAGGTCATGCTGGAATTGGTCACACACGTTGGGCAACTCATGGTTTACCGAATGATATCAATGCGCATCCTCATTTTTCTATGGATGGTAAAATCGCTTTGATTCACAATGGAATTATTGAAAATTACAGTTCATTAAGAGAGGAATTAACTTCAAGAGGTTATGTTTTCCAAAGTGAAACAGATACTGAAGTATTAGTTCATTTAATTGATGACATTCAAAAAAATGAAGCTGTTTCATTAGAGGAAGCCGTTCGTTTAGCACTTCACAGTGTAATCGGAGCTTATGCAATTGTTGTTATTTCAAAAGAAAATCCAAATCAATTGGTTGCTGCTAGAAAAAGTAGTCCATTGGTAGTTGGAATTGGAAATGATGGTGATTTCTTTTTAGCATCTGATGCAACTCCAATCATTGAGTACACAAAAAGAGTTGTTTACCTTGAAGATGAAGAAATTGCAGTTGTAGATTTAAAAGAAGGTTTACGTATTGTAAATATTAAAAATCAAGAGAAAACACCATATATTCAACAATTAGAAATGCAATTAGAAGCTTTAGAAAAAGGTGGATATGAGCATTTTATGTTGAAAGAAATTTACGAACAACCAAGATCAATTACAGATTGTTTCAGAGGTCGTTTGGATTCAGTTACCGGAAGAGTTTCTTTAGGAGGAATCAAAGAATTTGAACAAAAGATGGCAAATGCTGATCGAATCGTGATGATTGCTTGTGGCACTTCTTGGCATGCTTGTTTAGTAGGCGAATATTTATTTGA
>CALPUT020000126.1 GCA_943326825.2 Chryseobacterium gleum
AATAGGATACTAAACCTCCTGTTTCCAGAAAAGTATGTTTGATAAACGAAGAATCTTTTGGGATATCTTGAGAAAAACCTATCAATTGAAAAAACAAAAATAATACTACTAATCTTTTCATTTTTTATTTTCTTTTCTAAGCCAACGTGGTAAAATTATAGCTCCAATTACTAAATATGGAAAGTACGAAATCAATCTCCATAGTAAAGCCAAAGAAGCAATTAATAAGGTTGACCGACTGAACGAAATCATCAATTCACCAAAAGCATATTCCGCAACTCCACTTCCTCCGGGTGTTGGACTAATCATCATCAATAACCACAATACGATTTGTTTACCCAATAAAAGCATATTTTGTAAAAAGTCCAATTCTATGAACGCATTTAAAATACAACTAATGACTAAATATCTAGAAATCCAACTGAGAAACGTTGCCCCTAAGGCAGAAAACCAAAATCCAATTTTCTCTTTTTTAAAAGCTGCCGAAGACATCTCTAATTCAATACCTGTTTTATCAGCAAAGGATTTCCATTTGTTTAAAATTGGAAGTGAAAACACAATATGTAAAAGTCGAACACATACTTTTGGAAAGATAAACAAACTGAAAATAATGAAAAGACATAACAATAATTTAATTCCAAAACCCGTCCAAAAAACAAATTCAACACTTTTAGATGCTTCAAAGTGAGTTGGAAAAAGTTGGTCTTGACTGATGAAAATAAACACAAAAGGAATCAAGAATAAATAAAATAAATTATCCATCACTGCGGTTACCATCACTATTGCTGTTGAACGTCCTAAGTCAATTTTTTCTTTTTTGAGAATAAACATTGCTACTGTCGTTCCCCCAACAACACCAGGAGATAACGCTGAAGCAAATTCCCAAATCATGATCACATTAAAACATTGTTTCCAAGTCAATTGTTTTTTGGTTAAAATTCGAATTCTTAAAATATAGAAGAAATCTCTTCCAACCATAAAAATGAGTGCACAAATTAACCAAAAGAATGAAGCATAAGTCCAATGAATCAATCCCAACGTTTCGGAGAGCGTTTCAATTTTATAATTTCCTTTTTCTGTAAGCTGAAATTCAGCAGGATTTGAAGAATCAACAATCTGATTATGATTTGTATCTATCCAATTGTAATTTCCTTTTAAAGGAGCCGTTTCAATAAAATTTTGTTGATGTAAACTTCTATAAATCATCCAAGAAGCAATGGAAACACCAAGGAAAATGGCAACCCATATTTTCCATTGACTAAATGCTTTTTGAAATTGAAGTTCCTCATTCATATGCTTTTTTCGGAATTAATTTCAAATCAATCTCCCAATTTGCTCGCACTTTTGTTGCTTCTAAAAACAGATTTATTTCTTCAGGTTGTATTTTCGAATTGAAATCACCTGTATCCCATTTTCTATTTTTATTTTGATCTATAATAACTCTGAATTTGTAATCTGCAGGTTCCAAGCGTTCGATTAATTTTTTTCCTCCTGAAGAAAAATGTATCGTTTGAACAACTGTTTCGCCATTCAATACTTCAACTACAATTGGTTGATTATACATAGAGGCATCTAAATTAATCGCCCCATATTCCTTTTCTTCTTTGATTGTGAAATCCAGTTTGATCGTATCTTTTAGTTGTGAATCTTTCAATTCAATACCGTTTGGATTAATTTGTAAAAGAACATCTTTCAACCCTTTTTTTGAAAAAATAATCGAAAGGTAATTTTGATTTGATTCTATTTTATCAATCTTAATTTCAGTAGAATCTTTTTTATTCTTTAAATGAAACTGTGAAGCATTTGTTTTTAAGATTTGATCCGAAAAGTTTAATCTCAATGTATCTTTCTCAAATAAACTTAAATTCTCTAGATTATTAGCAATTTTCGTTTTTCCAAGTTTTTCTTTTTCTAAAATTCGAAGAGAGATTGTATCGTTTATAAGTTCATTTTGAACAATTACTTCAAGTGTTTTAATACTTGTATCTTTTACTGAATAAAGAAATGTAAACTTATGTTCATTCAGAAGTTTAAATTCAGAAGCATTTAATTTTTTTCGATTCAAATAAATGTTCGCATTATCAATAGAACGATTTGCTTCTAATTCGAATAATCCCGGTGCTTGGTATTTTAAACTTGTAATGTTGGGAGGTAATTCTGGAGAAAATAAACGCAAGCGAGATGAATCAACACTTGAGGAATCGATTGATATTTTATTAGATCGTAAAGCAATACGTTCCGTTTTTTGATACAGCAAATCTTTGTTTTTATCTTCAAAAGCAATAAACGAATAGGCGCCTTTTTTTATGTGTTTTAAATTTGCCCATCCCGTTTTATCAGTTTGTGAAAAATACGTTGGTAAAACAGAGTCTATCTTATTTTCATATAAAGCAACTAAACATCCTGATATCGGTGCATTTGAAAAAGCATCGACAACATTTACCTTGTAAGAAAGTGAATCTATAAAAGCACCTGTAGAAAAAACATATTGCATCAATGAATCTTTACCTTCCCTAATGTCTTTAACAGCTCTATTTAAATAAATGGTATAGGTCGTGTTTTCCTCTAAAGTATCTTTCCAGTTTAAAATAAGGTTTTTCTTGTGTAAACTGGCCTCTATTTTTGCATGTGGCGGAACAATTAAAATATTGTCTGTCGGATTGTTTAATTTAATGTATTCATCAAAAGGAATAGTCACCGTTTTTGACATAAAATAAGTTGAACCATTTAAAGGTTCGACTTTACTTTCAATCGGTTTTGGAGCAATTTCATCTTTTTCACCACCTGTTAATGTGCCAATTTGGGCACATGAGGCGAGTATTAAGAGTATTCCAAAAACTAAAAACGATCTGAAAGCCATGCGCATAAAGCTGTTAAATTCAATTCATCAATTTCATCAAAATCATTCAGTAAATCACTGTCTACATCCAAAACAGCAAGCACTTCGTCATTTCGCAATAAAGGTACGACTATTTCACTTTTCGACAAGGAACTACAAGCAATATGACCTGGAAATGTATCAACATCTGGAACAAGAGCAGTCTTCTTTGTTTCAAAAACATGACCACAAACACCTTTTCCTTTTTTGATTCGAGTACAAGCGATTGGACCTTGAAATGGACCGAGTACCAATTCATCATTCTTAACGATATAAAACCCAACCCAAAAGAAATCAAATGTTTGTTTCAAAGCGGCAGTAACGTTTGCTAGATTAGCAATTAAATCTGATTCACCTTCTACTAACGCTTTTATCTGAGGAATGATTTCCTTGTATTTTTCCTCTTTCGTAATTGAAGTAATTTGTAAATCTTCAGCCATCCTTGATTATTTTAGAACAAAAATGCTTTTTTTTATTGAATAGTCAAAGAAAACGGAACTATAATAGTTTGTTCTTAAAACATTAAAATAAACTCATTTTTAATTAAACACTTGATAATTAAAAAAGAAATCGTATATTTGCACCATCGTTATTTAGAAATGAACAAATGAGGGGACTGAGGTCCCCTCTTTTTATAAGGCATGATTAGTAAAAAATTAGTAGAGGAATTGGTAAACGAACGCATTGCAGAGCTAGACAATGGGTTGTTTATTGTAGATATTTCCATTTCAAAATCCAATTCAATTTCTGTTGAGATCGACAAACATGTAGGAGGTGTTTCTGTAAAAGATTGCATTTCTGTTTCACGTAATGTTGAGCACAATTTAGACAGAGAAGAGCAAGATTTTGAATTACATGTATCATCTGCAGGAATCGATAGACCTTTACGCGTTTTGCCTCAATACATTAAAAACATCGAAAGAGAAGTTGAAATCATTTTAAATGATGGAGCTAAATTGGAAGGTGTTTTAAAAGCTGCAACTGCAACTGAATTGACTGTTGAACAAACACGAACAGAAGTTCCTGAAGGCAAAAAGAAAAAAGAAATCATTGTAGAACAACTTGTTCTACATTTGAATAAAATAAAAGAAACAAAAATTGTTATTTCATTTAAATAGGTACTTATGAATAGCCTTGAATTAGTTGAATCTTTTTCGGAATTTAAAGAACTAAAAAGCATTGATAAAACAACAATGCAACATGTCTTAGAAGATGTATTCCGTGCAATGTTGAAGAAAAAATTCAATACAGATGAGCACATTGATGTGATTGTAAATATTGATAAAGGAGATGTTCAAATCTTTGTAAACAAAGAAATCGTAGCTGACGGAGAAGTAGAAGATCAAAATACTGAGATCGCTTATTCTGATGCAGTGAAAATTGAGCCAGATTTTGAAATCGGTGAAGAAGTAACAGAAGAGTTTACATTTGGCGACTTCGGTCGTCGTAATATTCTTTCTTTACGTCAAAACTTGATTTCTAGAATCATGGAGTTAGAGAAAGATAATCTTTACAAAGTATACAAAGAAAGAATCGGTGAAATCGTTACTGGAGAAGTATACCAAGTTTGGAAAAAAGAAATCATGGTATTGGATGATGAAGGGAACGAATTGTTGTTGCCAAAATCAGAACAAATTCCATCTGATTATTTCAAAAAAGGAGAAGCTGTTCGCGCAGTAGTTGCGAAAGTAGATATGCGTAACAGTAGCCCTGTTATTATTTTATCTAGAACAGCACCTGAATTCTTAGAAAGATTATTCGAATTAGAAGTTCCTGAAGTATTCGACGGTTTAATTACAATTAAACGTATCGTTCGTGAACCAGGAGAAAGAGCGAAAGTTGCTGTTGAGTCTTATGATGACAGAATTGATCCAGTAGGAGCATGTGTTGGTATGAAAGGTTCTCGTATTCACGGAATTGTTCGTGAGTTGAAAAACGAAAATATCGATGTTATCAATTACACAAACAACAATCAATTATTTATTCAACGTGCACTTTCACCAGCGAAAATTACGTCGGTTGAAATCAACGAAGAAGATAAAAGAGCAAAAGTATTTTTGAAACCAGATCAAGTTTCATTAGCAATTGGTCGTGGTGGACACAATATTAAATTAGCAGGTAAATTAACAGGATACGAATTAGACGTTTACCGTGATGGTGAAGTTGATATTGATGATGTTGATTTAGAAGAATTTGCTGATGAAATTGATAGCTGGATTATTGATGAATTAAAAGCAGTTGGTTGTGATAGTGCAAAATCAGTATTAGAATTAGGTGTTGAAGACTTAGTGAAACGTACAGATTTAGAACAAGTTACAATTGAAGAAGTATTTAGAATACTTAGAGCTGAGTTTGACAATTAATCAAAAATTACTACTTTAGCAACGAAAACTGAATAAGTTAACACAGGACGCATACAATTATATGGCGGGAAAACCGATAAGATTAGGAAAAGCAGCAGGAGAATTAAATGTAGGAGTTTCTACATTAGTTGAATTCTTGCATTCCAAAGGAGTAAATATTGACGCAAATCCAAATACAAAATTGGAAGGTGATCATTTTGAAATACTTCAAAAACAATTTGCTGCAGATCAGACTTTAAAAGAACAGTCAAAATTGACTTCTGTTAAAAGAGAGAAAAGAGAAACAATCTCAATTCGTGATTCAAAACCAAATGAAGCTCCTAGAGTTGAAGATGAGGATGAAGTTGATCTTGATGTAATTGAACGCATTAAAAGTGTTGCTCCAGTTAATCAAGCTGTTAAAAAAGAAGAAGGATCTTCTGTTGAACCAGCTAATGAAGTAAAAGAAAGTGTTGAAAAAACACCAGAAGTTATTGCTGAAAAAGCAGTAGAACCTCATACATTAGGTGAAGGTGATGTTCAAGTTCAAATTGTTGGGAAAATTGATTTAGATAAACTAAATACAAAAACACGTCCGGACAAAAAGAAATTTGAAAAACCGAAAAAAGCTCCATACGTTCCTCAAAAACCAACTCCTGCTCCTGCTCTAAAAGTAGAAGCTAAAGTGCAGCCAAAAGAGGAGACAAAAGAAGCTGAACCAGTTGTTCCAAAAGAAATTGAAACTATTCGTGTAGAACGAAAAGTGTTAACTGGACCAACTGTATTAGGTAGAATTGAATTACCAGTTTCTAAACCAAAAACAGCGCCAGGAAAACCAGGTGCGCCAGGTCAAAATCAAAATGACCGTAAGAAACGTAAACGTATCAAGAAAATTGATCCTACAAAAGCAGTTCAACCAACAACAAATACGCCAGGAACACAAGGTGGTTCAAACCCAGGACAAAATAGACCAGCTGGTCAAGGAGCTCCAGGTCAAAATAGACCAGTTTCTCCAAACTATAAAGGAGGTCAAAATAACGCTAATAGAGGGAAATTTGTTAAACCTGAAATTAACGAAAGAGACATCCAAAAAGAGATTAAGGATACTTTAGCGAGATTATCGAATAAAGGAACTAAATCAAAAGCATCTAAAAACAGAAAAGTTAAACGTGATGTAAATGCTCAAAGACGTCAGGATGAATTAGATCAAACTGAATTAGAAGCAAGCATATTGAAGTTAACAGAATTCGTAACTGTTTCTGAATTAGCTACAATGATGAATGTGTCTCCTACACAAGTTATTTCAGCTTGTATGTCATTGGGAATATTCGCTTCAATTAACCAACGTTTAGATGCGGAAACAATTCAAATTATTGCTGATGAATTCGGTTTTGAAGCTGAGTTTGTAAGTGCTGATATTCAGGAAGCAATTCCACAAATAGAAGATAGAGAAGAAGATTTGATTTCTCGTCCACCAATTATTACAGTAATGGGTCACGTAGATCATGGTAAAACTTCTTTATTGGATAAATTACGAAATGCTAACGTAACTGAAGGTGAAGCTGGGGGAATTACTCAGCACATTGGAGCTTACTCGTTAACATTGAAAGATGGTCGTAAAATGACGTTCTTAGATACACCTGGTCACGAAGCCTTTACAGCGATGCGTGCTCGTGGTGCACAAGTAACTGACGTTGCGATTATCATTGTTGCAGCTGACGATGATGTGATGCCACAAACAAAAGAGGCAATCTCTCACGCTCAAGCAGCAAACGTACCAATGGTTTTTGCAATTAATAAGATTGATAAAGACGGTGCAAATCCAGAAAGAATTAGAGAACAACTTTCTCAAATGAATATCTTAGTTGAAGATTGGGGTGGTAAATACCAATGTCAAGAAATTTCAGCTAAGAAAAACTTAAAC